>NZ_JANSHS010000255.1:0-4972 GCF_047461695.1 Synechococcus sp. R6-7 | reverse complement strand
CCCACAGCGACCGCGGCGGCGTGCCCATCGAGCCTTTGCTTTCCATTCAGTGGTTTTGCGATGTCTCGGGGATGGGGGCTCGCTGTTTGGAAGAGGAATACCAACGAAATAGCCCCCGCTTTATCCCTGAGCGCTGGACCAAAGTCTACACGGGCTGGCTGGAAAAGCTGCGCCCCTGGTGCATTTCTCGGCAGTTGTGGTGGGGCCATCAGATCCCGGCTTGGTACCCGGTCATTGACGGCCAGCTCCCTGAGGATCCGCAGGCTTTTGTGGTGGCCCGCAACGGCGAGGAAGCGCTGCTCAAGGCACGGGAAAAGTTTGGCCCAGAAGTTGAGAGGGTAGAGCAGGATCCCGATGTGCTGGATACCTGGTTTAGCTCTGCTCTGTGGCCCTTTTCAACCCTGGGCTGGCCGGAAGAGACCGAGGATTTCAAACGCTACTATCCCAACTCCCTGATGTCCACGGGCTTTGACATCATTTTCTTCTGGGTGGCCCGCATGGCCATGATGGGATCCCAATTTACCGGCCAGATCCCCTTCAAAGATGTGTACATCAATGGCCTGGTGCGGGATGAGCACGGGGCGAAAATGTCCAAGACCAAGGGGAATGGTATCGATCCCCTGGAGCTGCTGGACAAATACGGCACCGACGCCCTGCGCTATGCCCTGGTCAAAGAGGTGGTGGGGGCAGGGCAAGACATCCGCCTGGCCTATGACCGCAAGACCGGCGAGAGCGCCAGCGTAGAGGCCGCCCGCAACTTTGCCAATAAGATCTGGAACGCCTCCCGCTTTGTGTTGATGAACTTGGAGGGGCAAACCCCTGCCCAACTGGGATCCCCTGTTCCTGAAGCGCTGGAATTGGCCGATCGCTGGATCCTGTCGCGGCTGCACTCCACGGCCACCCAAGTTATCGCCGAGCTGGAAGCCTATGGCCTGGGCGAGGGGGCGCGCCTGCTCTACTCTCTCATTTGGGATGACTTTTGCGACTGGTACATCGAGCTGGTCAAGCCCCGGCTGCGGGGAGAAGACCTGGCTTCCAAACGCGCAGCGCAGAAGGTGCTGGCCACCGTTTTGGAAACCATTCTCAAGCTGCTGCACCCCTGGATGCCCCACATCACCGAGGAGATCTGGCAGCTGCTCACCCAGGCCAACCAAACCACCTCTATCTCCGTGCAGCCCTATCCCACCCCAGATCCCAGTTGGATCGACCCTCAACTGGAGCGGGAGTTTGGCTTGGTGATCCAAACCATTACCAGCCTGCGCAACCTGCGGGCAGAAGCCGGCCTCAAGCCCCAGCAGGCCGTCACCGCCCTCCTGGTTACCGACGATCCCACCCAGCAGCAAATTCTCAGGGCTGCCCAAGCCTACATCCGGGATCTGGTTAAGGCCGAGGCTTTGGAGATTACGGGATCCCTGGCCACGGAGCCCAAACAGGTGGCGGCTGCAGTGGTGGGCACGGTGCAGGTGCTGATGCCCTTGGCAGGACTGGTGGATGTGGAAGCGCTGCGGGCCAAGCTGCAAAAAGACCTGGCCAAGCTGGAAAAAGAGGCCCAAGGGATCCGCGCTCGCCTAGAGAACCCCAATTTTCTCAACCGGGCCAACCCTGAGGTGGTGCAAGCCAGTCAGGAGCAACTGGCGGAGCTGGAAGCCCAGATGAGGTTACTGGGATCCAGGCTGGAGAAGCTGGGCTGAGGTGGCGTCAGCGCAGGTAGGGCAGCGGAGTGTTTGGGCCGGGCCAGTTGGGGTGTGAAGGCAATGTCCCCAGAATTTCGCGAAATCGAAGTGGTGAACCCCTGCTTCTGTGTTAGGATAGAAGCTGAGATTGTTATCGGTTGTAGTGCTCGTTTCTTCTGGTCTTGACGGATTTTCACGTTTTGTATTGGTAGACGGCTCTCCGAACATCTCACCCTTTGTTACTCTCTCTTTCGGAGATCGTCTATGTCGATTTATGTTGGCAACCTTTCCTTTAAGGTGACAGAAGCGGATTTGACCGCTGTTTTTGCTGAGTACGGTTCTGTCAAGCGGGTGCAAATCCCCACTGACCGCGAGACAGGCCGCATTCGGGGCTTCGGGTTTGTGGAAATGAGCTCTGAAGCAGAGGAGCAAGCTGCCATTGCTGCGCTGGATGGGGCGGAATGGATGGGGCGCGACCTCAAGGTGAACAAAGCTCGCCCGCGAGAAGAACGCCCCACCTCAGGTTTCCGCTCTGGTAACGCGAACAGTGGCGGTGAGCGGCGGCGGAGTTTTCAATCTCGCTATTGAAACGCCCGCTAGGGCTTCCCGGTAGCTGGCCAGGGGGCACCTAGGCGCGAGCCGGTCTTGGGCTACGATTCCGGGATCCAGCTGTTTCTCTAGCCTGCTTCCATTGTTCCAACAGAGGAGTTGATGAGGGATCCCGATCAACTCCTCTTACTCTTAAGATTCTTCCTTGCTCCCTGAGAGAGGAAAATAAAACGCTTGGCTTGGGTTACGGCGAGTTCGGGGATCCCTCTGGCCAAGGATCTGTCAGGTCGGCGGTCAAGGGATCCCAGTCCCATCCCCAATCGCGGGCAATGGCCTGAGTAATCCCCAGTTGCCCGTGGCCAGGGTAGCGGGCCAGGGCTACCACCAGATCAACAAGCTGCTCACCGGCAGGGATCCGGCCAAAGATGTGCAGCCCATCGCGAATCTGGGATTCTTTTAGCTCGCAAAGATAGCCATCCAGGCGATTCCAATCTTCTTCTTTTTCCAGGTTGAACTGTTGGTCTAGATGCTCTGCTCGAACCAGCTCCTGAATCTGGGCGCGAATCAGGGGACAACGACTGGGATCCAACTGTTGGGCCTGCACGTACTCATCCATCAGCCGTTCCAAATCCGCCAGGGGGCCGTACAGCTCGGCGCGGGTAAGGGGCGGGGTGAGGTGGTCGATAATCACTGCCTGGGCTCGCCGCTTGGCCTGGGATCCCTCTCCCGGATCGTTGACGATGAAGGGGTAGAAGTGGGGCAGCGGCCCCAGGGCCATCTCCGGGTAGCAGGTGGCGGAAAGAGCGGATCCCTTGCCGGGCAGCCATTCCAAGTTGCCGTGCTTGCCCACATGCACCACCGCTTGAACGGCGAAGACCTGCCGCAGCCACAGGTAAAAAGCCAGGTACTCATGGGGGGGCACCAGATCCGGGGCATGGTAGTTCAAGGACGGATCCCGGTCATAGCCTCGCGGGGGCTGAATGCCTACAAACACCTGCCCTAACTGCAGTCCCACCACGGGAATATCTCGAGAGGGCGGATCCCCCCACTGCCGGACGAGGTCGGTCTGGATGGGCTCAGGCAAGCGGGCAAACCACTCTCGATAAAGGGCAGCAGAAAGCCATTGGCGAGCGGGGCGCAGGGATCCCAAGGGGTCGTAGGTCTGGCCTTCGGTTAGCCAATGGATGAGTTCATCTCCAGTCTGGGGCAGGGGATCTACTGAGTAGCCAGCTCCCGCCAAAGCTTTGAGAATTTCCACACAACTGGCAGGGGTATCCAGACCCACCCCATTGGCCAGTCGCCCGTCCCGACTGGGGTAGTTGGCCAGGATCAAAGCCAGTCGCCGCTGGGAAGGGGGGGTACGCCGCAATTTCACCCAGTTGGCCGCCAAATCGGCTACAAACTCCACCCGATCCGGCACAGCCACGTAGGCCACCACCTCCGTTTGCAAGTGGGGATCCCGCTGTTGAACCGCCTTGAAGGAAACGGCGCGGCTGATGATGCGCCCATCCACCTCCGGCAAAGCCACATTCATGGCCAGATCCCGCGCTCCCAGTCCTCGCGTGGAGTCCTCCCAGCTCTGGCGGGATCCGCTGCTAAGGATTACCTGCAAAACGGGCACATCCAATTCCTGCCACAGCCTCACGTCGGGCTGGTGGCTGTCCAACCGCGCCAGCGAAAAACTGGTGGTGTTGAGCAACAGGTCAATCTGGCTGCCGAAGTGATCCCGAATGGCCTGGGGCAAGTCGGGATCTTGAAGGCTGTAGGTGTAAAGGCACAGAGGCTGCAGCCCCCGCTCCACCAAGGCTTTTGCCAATTGATCCACCGGCTCTATGTTCCCCGCCAGAACATGGGCTCGGTAGAGTAAAATCCCCACCTTGGGAGCTTGGGGATCCGCCAGCGGAGCTATGGGGGGTTGATAGATCCCTAGACGAGGCAGCACTTGAGGATCCGGCGCCGAATATTGGCCCCCTAGGAACTCCCCAGCCAGCAACAGCAGACAGGCAGCCACATTCTCCGCTCCCCCCTCCAGCCAGTACCGCCACACCCGATCCGCCACCGCCAGGGGCACAGTGGAATGGCTCACCAAATCCCAGTCGGGGCGATCGTCTCCAGGAATGACGATCAGGGTGGATCCCTCCTCGGCGGCCACCTGCTTGGCTACCTCCAGGCCATAGCTCCAGTAGGCCCTTCCCCCCAACAGGCGAAGGAGCACCACCTGCGCCCGCCGCAGCACCCTCTCGGCATAGTCATCCAGGCTTAGGGGCTGTTGCAACTGCAACAAATTGGCCGCCCGCACCGCCGGAAAATCGCCGGGCAACAGGCGCAGGGCTGCGCTCAAGGCCGTGAGATCCGTATCGGCTGCCGAAAGGATAACGATGGGAGCGGGATCCTGCTCCAAGAAAATGACGCCGGATTGGGAAGGATCCCATCCCCCTGGCAAAGCAGCTATTCGGTGCATGGCCGCTCTCCCAAGGGAAGGAAGCTCAGGCTTAGCGACTGTACTTGAAGCACAGAAGCACCCCAGCTCCCAGCGCTCAACTGGTCAGGAAGGGCTCCCGTAGTGGTTCCCGCTACCCAAGCATTGCCCTGTCCAAAGTGCTCCGCACCGCTGGCGCGAAAGTGCTCCGCACCGCTGGCGCGATCGACAGCAATAGAGTCAGCCACCTCATTCGCAGGAGTTCCGAACTGGCGAGCCCACTCGATTGAATGCGAACCGTAGGCTGATACATTTACGCTGAACACTGCTG
>NZ_JANSHS010000254.1:0-812 GCF_047461695.1 Synechococcus sp. R6-7 | reverse complement strand
CCACCCCGCCAGAGGAGTCTCCACAGGCGTCACTTCCCCCAGAGCTTGGGGTAGTTCTGTACCACCGCAACAGGTTTAGGGCTGCATTCAAGTCGCGGTCTAGCTCCAGACCACAACACGGGCAGCAAAACACCCTTTCCTGCAGTGGCATCTTCTGTCGGTGCCCACACCCTGAACACAGTTGGCTGGACGGATAAAACCTATCCGCCACCACCACCTGACAGCCGTAGAGCCGGGCCTTATACTCTAGCTGTCGCCGAAACTCGTAGAACCCACAGTCTGACAGCGCTCCTGCCAGCTTGCGGTTCTTGAGCAGGTTCTTCACCTGCAAGCCCTCAATCACCACCACCCGATACTTCTTGGCCAGGTAAGTCGTTAGCTTGTGCAGATTGTCTTGCCGAATGTCTGCCACCCGCTTATGGGCCTTGCCTAACTGCACCACCGCCTTCTTACGGTTAGCGGATCCCTTCTGCTTGCGACTCAGCCGCCGTTGCAGTCTGGCCAGACGCTTCCTCGCCTTGCGGTAGGGCTTTGGGTTCTCGAATACTTCCCCGTCGGAACAGGTGGCCAGGTGATGGATACCTAAGTCCACTCCCACAACTTCCCCGGTCTTCTCCACCTGAGGCGCTGGAGCTTCATATTTGAAGGAGATATACCAATGTCCGGCGCGAAGACTAATGACCACGTTCTTGGGTGTGGTCGCCGGAAGTAACTCTGCACAGCGCAGCCAACCGAAGATAGGCACCTTGATGCGGTCGCCAGAAATGCGGATGTTGCCTTCTAGGTAAAAGCTGTCTCGCACTCCCTTGCGT
>NZ_JANSHS010000253.1:0-3894 GCF_047461695.1 Synechococcus sp. R6-7 | reverse complement strand
TGCGAAGCAGTCAGGGTCGGGTAGTTTACTCTTGTTGCAACTCCGTCCCGCTGGCACGACCTGTGGCGGCCATTCCCCTCTGGAGTGAATGGCCTCGCCTCAAAGCTGGCAACTCGGCTGGCTCACTGGAAGGCGGTAATCAGCAATGTCTGGGATCCGGAGCGATTCTGTTGGTCAAACGCGGTAATCCGGAACTGCCAAACGCCGATGGGATCCCCGAGGGCAACGCGGAAATCGGTACTGAAGCTACAAAAGGTGGCCCCGGGATTGCAGCCGGCCTGCTGCGGGCTGAAGAATTCCCTCTGCACACGCACGCCGCTGGGGTTGAAAGTTTCCAGCTCGAGGAACTGCGTTGGACGAGCACCACCCGGCACACTCACCTGCACCGTAAAAGCCGGCGTGGAGGTGCCTACCCGCACCGAGGTGGGCGCATTGATAAACGAAACCGTTGGGCCTTGGGGTGGGGGCAGGGTCGAGCCCCCTGAGCTGCCGCCATCTCCACAGGCAGCCAGCCCGGTTGCCAAAAAGCCGGTGGCCAAAAGGATCAGAGCAGTACGTTGCATCCCTCAGTTCCTCACGAAAACCCGTCAATCCTCACAAGACTTGACCAGAATCTACGCCTCCATCTGGGACTGCCGTTGGGGTTAGCACGGCTCTAAGTTACTTTCTGCCGCCGCAGCCTGAGAAAGGAGGCGCCCCGACCCAAATCTGCATGGGCCTTTGCGCACAGTTGGTTCCTCCGCTTCAGAGCAGCAGCAAGCGCCGCAACAGCAACGCTATCACTGCAACAAAGCTGGCCACGATGATCTGTCCCGGCAGAGTATAGCCGGAGTAAAGCCCTATCAACCTCAGCAACTCCCCATTCCAGGGTTGTGTGGCCAAAAGGTAGAGAATCCCGGTCAGGTGAACCAAGGCCAAAGCCACCAAGCTGCCGGATCCCAACTCTTGGAGGCCCACCGGGGAGTCAGGGATCCCTCCTGCCCACCGCTTCCCATCGACAGCGCGTTGGTGGGCTGGGGGAGAAGGGTAGGGATCCCGTTGCGGAAAAGCAATTGTCCCGCAGGCCCAGGCTCCTGGCAGAAACCCCAGCAAGTAGCCAAAGGCAGGCTGGTATAGGTACTGCCACCCTCCCCCTTGGGCAAACACCTGTAGCCCTGCCAGCCCCAGCCCCAGATAGACGATCTGGGCGCACACCGCCGCCACCGGCCCCGCCAAACAAGCCGTCAGCAACACGCCCCCAATTTGCAGTGAAAAGCTGTATCCCCCCAACCCAGGCAGCCCGGGCGGAAAACTCAAATGGGTTAGGGTGCCCAAAATGGTCAGGAGGACCCCAATCGCCGTCCAAAGCCATTCCAGAGGAGTTAAGAGCAAGCCAGACCGCATAACCGGGGGGAAACCCTTACTCTATGCTAAGAGGGGAGACGCGCAAATAGGGTGGGCAAAAGGTGGTCAAGGCAGAGTGGATTGAACTGGCCCAGGCCCTGGCCGATGCTGCCGGAGCGGTGATTCGCCCCCTGTTTCGCGGAGAACTGCAAGCCGAATACAAAGAGGCCCGCTCCCCAATTGTGACGGTGGCCGATCGGGAGGCAGAGCGGGCCATGCGAGCTTTGCTGATGGCCCAAGTGCCAGAACACAACATCCTTGGCGAAGAGTTTGGTTTTCACCAGACGGGATCCCTCTATACTTGGGTTCTGGATCCCTTGGATGGCACCATCGCCTTTTCCACCGGCAAGCCCACCTTTGCCACCTTGATTGCCCTCTTGGAAGAAGACCGCCCCATTTTGGGCATCATCGATCAACCGGTGTTGCGGGAACGCTGGCTGGGGGTGCGGGGACAGCCCACTCAATGGATAACCCCCTCCCACCGGCAAGCCGTCCGAGCCAAGGCCAATACCGACCTCAGCCGCGCCTACTTGAGCTGTACCACCCCTGATTTGTTCACCCAACCCGACCAACAACGGTGCTTCCAGGGGCTCAGCCAAGCAGTTCACATTACCTCCTATGGGGGCGATGGCTACCAGTACGGCCTGCTGGCCAGCGGCTGTGTGGATCTGGTGATGGAGTGTGGCCTTGCCCTCTACGATTTTGCTGCCCTTGTGCCGGTGATTGAGGGATCCGGTGGCGTGATTACCGATTGGCGAGGGGATCCCTTAACCCGCACCTCCACGGGAGAAGTGTTGGCGGCAGCCAACCCCAGCTTGCATCGACAGGCCCTGGCCGCGATTCAAAAAAGCGGGATCTACCCAGCGAAATAAGCAGGCTCATTGCCAGGTTTCCACTTGATGTTGCAGCCCAGGCTGGGCTTTTGGTCGGGATCGATGGGCTTGCCGGCCAGAAGGTTATCCAGCGCCGCCCGCAAATCTTTGCCCGTCACCGGCACATCGGTCAGGCTGGGACGGCTGTCGTCCAGTTGACCCCGATAGACCAACTTGCGATCCGCGTCGAACAAGAAAAAGTCGGGGGTGCAGGCGGCGGTGAAGGCTTTGGCCACCTCTTGGGTTTCGTCGTAGCAGAAGGGGAAGGTAAAGCCCAAGGTCTCGGCCATCTTCTTCAAGTTTTCTGGGCTGTCATCCGGGTATTTCTCCACATCGTTGGCGCTGATGGCTACAATGCCGACGCCGCGATCCTTGTAATCTCTGCCAAGGCGGGCCAGCTCCTCTTGCACGTGCTTCACATAGGGACAGTGCTGGCAGATGAACATCACCAGCAGGGCCGGCTTGTCGGCAAAGGTGGAGAGGGAGATGGTTTGGCCGCTCACCACATCCGGCAGGCTGAAGTCAGGGGCTGGGGTGCCCAAAGGCAGCATGGTTGAGGGGGTACGGGCCATAACAAACCTCCGGCGTAAGGTTTCCTCAATCATTGTGGATCATCCTGCTCCCACAGGAGCCGTCGCAAGGGGAGCTCGCCGGCAAACGGGAGCGCCGGAAGGGATCCCAAGCAGGCCGGGGACAGCTTTTACAATTGGATAAGGTTGGCAACACGATTGTTGGGGAGCTGAGCCTTGAGCACCGCCGTCTTACCTGCTGCTCCTTTGGTGGATACTCACGTCCACCTCAACTACCCCGATTTTGCCGCGGATCTGCCCCAAGTGGCCGAGCGCTGGCGTCAGACGGGGATCCGGCGTTTGGTGCATTCTTGTGTAACACCGGCAGAATTCCCCCAGTTGCAGGCCATTGCCGACCAGTATCCGGAAGTATTTTTGTCGGTGGGGCTGCACCCTTTGGAGGCGGGCCAGTGGCAGCCCGATTTGGCCGAAAAGATCGCCCACCTGGCCGCCAGCGACGAGCGAGTGGTGGCTATCGGGGAGACGGGCCTGGATTTCTACAAGTCCAACCCGGCGGATATCGAGCGGCAAAAAGAATCCTTCTGGGCCCAGATTGCCATTGCCCAAGCGCAGGATCTGGCGTTGATCGTCCATTGCCGCGAGGCGGCAGCAGCCACCTACGCCATCCTCAAGGAGGCCATGGCCACGGGGGGGCCAGTGCGGGCGGTGATGCATTGCTGGAGCGGATCCCCGGAGGAGACGCGGCTGTTTGTCGAGCTGGGCTGCTACATCAGCTTCAGCGGCATTGTCACTTTCAAAAATGCCGAGACTGTCCGCCGGTCGGCCTTGGAGGTGCCCCTATCCCAGCTTTTGGTGGAAACCGATTGCCCTTTTCTGGCTCCCACCCCCTTCCGCGGCAAACGCAATGAGCCGGCCTATGTGCAGCGGGTGGCCCAAACCTTGGCGGAGCTGTTGGGAATCCCACCGGAAAAACTGGCAGAAGAAACCAGCCAAAATGCCGCTCGCCTGTTTCAGCTGCCTCTCCTCTAGCTCTGCTTTCCGAGGGCGCGGGTGAGCCGTAGGCCATTCCCGGCTCCAGATCTCAGCTAGAAATCGCAGGAGCCCCGCAC
>NZ_JANSHS010000252.1:0-3506 GCF_047461695.1 Synechococcus sp. R6-7 | reverse complement strand
CCAGCGTATCATTGACTAGAGTCATGCTCTATGATGCCCGCCGGTGAACCCACCCTCAGGGATGTGTTGAGTGTTATTGAAGAGATCCGGCAAGATGTGGAAGAGATCCGACAGGATGTGGAAGGACTCCGGCAGGATGTCTCCAGAACCAACGAGCGGCTAGAAGCCCTGGCAGCCGATCAAGCAAAGCGCTGGGCCGAGCAGGAAAGACGTTGGGCTGAGCAGGAGAGACGTTGGGCCGAGCAGGGGATAGAAAACCGGGTGATCCTAGAACGAATTGACACCTATCAAAAGGCTAGCGCCCAAGTGGTTAACCTGGCTTTTGCCTTGATTGGAGCTGCCACCGTAGCTCTTGTCGGCATCGTCCTACGGTTGGCCGTTAGTCTATAGTCAGCTGGTTCGGCAAAAACTTCGGCAGGCAGGATGGCCTTGCTTCTCTATTCGGCAACTGGTACGGCTTGTCCTTGAGTTTGGCATTCCGAATGGCCATCTCTGACAGGGCCATGTCCCACCCCGTCTGTTATATCCCCTATTGTGTCCCACTTTAGCCTGGATTACAGTGGGTTTCCCCGGTCTATCGTGGACACTAAAAAGCCCAGAAGCCTTGCTGGGTAAGAGCTTTCTGGACTTCAGTGGACGTTATCGGATTACGGAGAGAGTGGGATTCGAACCCACGGTGAGTTGCCCCACACAGCATTTCCAGTGCTGCGCCTTCGACCACTCGGCCATCTCTCCAAATTGAGAACAGGGGCGACTTTCCAGAGAGCTAAAAAGTCAGCTTTGTGATCCTAGCAGAGGATGGAAGCCATCAATGAGATCCTTTGGGCTCCCCAGGCCGAAACATTTGCAGCAGCACTTGCCGGCGAGAGCACCGCCAGTAATCAACATGGGATCCGATCAACCCCGTCTCATTGATCTGCATCTCTGTCCAGCCGGGGATGCACAGGCGGGGACGCCAAGGCAAAGCCAAAGCACCGCTTAGGATCCACTCGGTGCGGATCTGGCTGCCGGTTTGTCGAATATCCTGCAGCTCGAGACGGATATCCTCTATCCAACGCCCTATCCCCTCGATCATGCGGCGATAGCGATCCAAGCCGCGAAACTCGTTGAGGGGATCCCGGAAGTAAACCTGCGGGTCGTAGATCGCATAGGTCTGATCCCGGGGAAAGCGAGCGTAATCTGCCCGCAAGATGGCCACCAGATCGGCGCTAGGCGGGGCTTGGGAAGGAAGGCTCATGTCTTGGCCACGACAGAAAGAGACACCGTTTCCCCAGGGGCGGGGCAACACAACTGGATGGATTGGGACGTGGCGGCATTCAAGGCTGCCAGCTTTTCTCGAAACTCCTGCAGGCTGCCCAAGGGGCGGATCTGGGCGGCAAACCACCCGTGGTAGTCCACCTCTCCCATCGCCGTAGGGATCACCTGCTGGGGGCGTAGGGCTGCCACCACCTCCAGGGCCCGCTCCGGCCCCATGATCACCTCTCCCAAGAGGGGAAAGATCTGCCCCACCACCGGGATCAGCAGAGTATGAATGGGGCACAATTCCTGCTGCAATCGCAGCCGGATATCCGGTTGGGAAAGATGAGGCTCGTAGTAAAGCCGTGTCTGGGAGGACACCTCTTCCAGCAGATAGCCCAGCTCACGGACAGGCCCCAGGAGTGCACCGGGAATGGCCGTGACGCGCAGATCCCCCCACTGAGCGGACTGCCAGGGATCCAGAGCTTGAACTGTTGCAAATCCTAGACTCTTCACGACTCTGGCCGCAGCCGGCGAAGCCAAAACGGGGATCCGCTTATCCAGGCGCTGCAACGTTGGTGGGTGGCAGTGATCCGGCTGGGCTTGGCTGAGGAGGATCCCGTCGATTTTGGGCAAGGTCTCCGGCGTAAAAGGGAGCGGCTGGCGGTGCTCCAGGCGGATGAACCAGGGGATCCCCAGAAACACCAGGGGATCCACCAGCCACGGATCCAATAGGAAGGTTTGCTCCCGGGTGTGGATGAGCCAACTGTTGAGGTCGATGCGGGTCAGTTGCATGAGTTTGAAGTGAGGTTATTGCCCGGTAATGGAGAGATCGGCAACCCAAATGCGGGGACACAGCCCACCGGGTGTGACTTGCGGCTCGGGCTCGACGTAGAAAATCGACTTCAACAGCTCCAGGAAGTCTCCGGCCACCGTGGCCGCTTCGATGCTGATGCGCTCTCCTTGGCGCACCCACCACCCCTGAAACGGCAGCGAGAAGGATCCCTGTAGGGGCTTAACGCCGGCATGAAGCGCTTGCAGCTCATCGATCCAAACTACATTTTCAGCCGTAGCCAAGTCATAGGTGATCTCCGGCGGTGCCCCGGCAAATACATGGTAGTAGTGGGCGGCAACTGTGACCTTGGCGCCGATGTTGGCATGGCCGGTGGGCTTGGCTCCTAGGCGCTTAGCCGTACCGGCGCTGTGCAAAAAGTGGGTCAAGACCCCATTGGTGATGAGGGGGACACGGCGGGTGGGGGTGCCTTCTCCATCAAAGCTGATCGCTCCCACATTGGTCGGGTGTAGGGCATCGTCACACACCGATAGAAGAGGCGAGGCAATGGTCTTGCCCAGGGATTCTGGGGTGGACAGGCTTTGGTTGTCCAAAATGTTTTGGGCATTGAACACATTGGAGAAGGCGCCCAACAAACTCAAAAAGGCTTCTCCGGAAAAGACCACTGTGTATTTTCCAGAAGGGATCCGCTCGTACTCCAGATGGCTAATCAGTTTCTCAGCAGCTTCCTGCACACAACCCTGGATATCCAACTCATCCAGGCTGCGAGCCACTCGCATGGCTCCGGCGCTGCGGGGTTTGCGTCCTTCTTGCTCTGCCTTGCTGTAGAGAAAAACCGAAGCAAGGGTATGCTCCTCTTGTCGCAGGGCTTGGTGGCTGTTGAGGTAGAAGCGGTTGATCTGCCGCTGCGCTAGGCCGTTGTAGGGCACCCCCTGAATGGCGGGATGGGATCCCAGGAGTGCCTTTTCGGCAGCCACCAACTGTTCCAACAAGTCGCCGGCCAAAGCCAACGGCCCTTTGTCGTTACAAGGCTGAGCAATAGGCAGAGTGGCTTCTGGGCTGAATTGAGGGGCATGTTCCCGCACGCCAAAATGGCTGGCTTCAAAGGCCGTTTGCAGGGCCAGTTCCAGCCCCGCCTCATCCACATCGGTGGTGGAGGTCACCCCCACCTGCCCTTGGTCGTTCCAGGCCCGCACCGTCACGCTGCAGCGGTGGGAAGCCTTGACCTGGCGAGGTTCCCCATGATCTACCTGCACGCTGGTTTCATCCACTTGAGCCCCGTAGAGATCAAACTGAGGGATCCCCAGCCGCCGGGCACAGCTTTGTGCCTGTTCTGCCAACACCTCGACTTGCACCATTGCCACTCCCCAAGTTCCTGTTGCCATCCAGCGCCTCTAGTAAACTACCCGCACTCATGCTGACGCAGAACGCTCCGCACCGCTAAAGCGAAAGAGCATGACTCTAGTCAATAATAAGC
>NZ_JANSHS010000251.1:0-2746 GCF_047461695.1 Synechococcus sp. R6-7 | reverse complement strand
TGGTTGCCCTGGCCCAGTTTTTGCTGGAGGAAGCCCTCGACAACCCAGAGAAAGGGGATGCTGTCGTCTCCCGCTGCGGCGCTCTACGCACCCGAGCGGTAGTTGATCTTACAACTCTACTGCTGCTGCGGGTGCGCTACCTGGTGGAGCAACCCCAGGGGCAGCCTCTCTTGGCGGAAGAGGTGCTGGTGCTAGGCGGTGTTGGCCTGGAGAGCGGCGAGGCCCGCTGGCTGGAGACGGGCGCAGCTCTCCAACTGCTGGCCACGGCCAAGCCGGATGAGAACCTACCGCTAGCGGAAAAGCGGGAGCTGGTTCAGCATCTCCTGACCTGTCTCGACCCGTGGCAGGAGACAGAGGAAAACTGGGGAAGGGATCACCGGCTGCAGCAGGCGGCGCGGGAGCGGATTTTGCAGCGTGCTGCTGAGCTGGAGGCTGCCCATAGGCGCATCCGCCAAGCCGTGTCCCTACAGGGGCGGGGGCTGAAGGTGAAGCCGCAGCTTCCCCCCGATCTTTTAGGACTCCTTGTTCTCCAACCGGTGGTTTGCCGATGAGCGAGTTTTCTGGGGTACGCATCGAAGGAGGCCTGTTGGGGCCCGATATTCTCGAAAAGCTGCTGGCAGGGGATCTGCCAGGACAGAAGCCAGAAGACTTCGGCTTTAACAGCAAGCGCGGCCCAGTCGAAGAGATTGCCGCGGTCTTTGCCGATTGTCGAAAGTACTGGGAGGCCTTCCAGAGCCGCCTGCAGCGCCTGCCCGAAAGCGATCTCGCCACCAGCATCACCCGCGATGCCTGGGCGATCCCCTTCTTCAGTTTGCTGGGGATCGAGGTGCGCTATCAACCGCGCGCCTGCGAGGTGGACGGAATGAACTTCCCCATCTCGCATCGCATGGGCGAGGCGGAAGACGCGCCACCGGTGCACATCGTCGGCGCGCGCCAGGAGCTGGGCCGCGTGCCGGCTTCTGGCCGGCCTCGCCTGGCACCCCACTCGCTGCTGCAGGAGTATCTCAACCGCAGCGAGCACCTCTGGGGCATTGTTACCAACGGATTGACCCTGCGCCTCCTGCGGGACTCCACCTATGTGCGTCGGCAGGCCTATGTGGAGTTTGACCTGAAGCAGATCCTAGAGGAGCAGCGGTTTAACGACTTTGCCATCCTCTTTCGGCTGCTGCACCGCAGCCGCTTGCCCCAAACGGCAGAGCTAGCAGGGGATTGTCTGCTGGAAAAGTACTACCAACAGGCCCTGGAGCAGGGTGGCCGGGTACGGGAACGGCTGCGGGAGGGGGTTGAGGAGTGCATCAGGTTGCTGGCAAATGGGTTCCTGGCCCATCCCAAGAACCAGAGGCTGAGAGCGCGGCTCTTGTCGGATCCCAGGGAGCTCTACCGCCAACTGCTGCGCTTGGTCTACCGGTTCCTGTTCCTCTTGGTTTCCGAAGAGCGGGGGTTGATGAGCAGCGCGGCGCTCTATCGCGAGCACTACAGCGTGACGCGGCTGCGGCGGTTTTTGGATCGGCAAAGTGCCCAAGACGAACACGAGGATCTCTGGTGCAGCTTGCGGGTGCTCTGGAGGGTGCTTTCCCAAGAGGAGCTGGCGGAGCTGCTGGGGGCTGCTCCTCTCAACGGAGAGCTGTTTGCCCCTCTGGAGCTGGATGAGTGCAGCCTGAGCAACCGGGATCTGCTGCAAGCCTTTTCGCACCTAGCCTACTACCGAGAAAACCCCACCTCTCCCCTTCGGCGGGTCAACTACGCGGCGCTGGATGTAGAAGAACTGGGATCCGTCTACGAAAGCTTGCTCGACTACCAGCCTCAGATTGTAACTGGGCAAGGGGCGCCTCGCTTTGAGTTGAGCTACGGCTCAGAGCGCAAGAGCACAGGCTCCTACTACACCCCGCCGGAGCTAGTGGCCGAACTCATCCGCTCGGCGCTGGAGCCAGTGATTGAAGAACGGCTGAAAGCCGCTCGCCCACCTGAGGAAAAAGAGCAAGCGATTTTGTCCATCCGTGTGTGTGATCCCGCCTGCGGATCCGGTCACTTCCTGCTTGCTGCCGCCCGCAGGTTGGGCAAGGAACTGGCAAAGATCCGCACCGGCGAAGAGGAACCCGCCCCCGAGCGTGTCCGCGAGGCCATCCGCGATGTGGTGGCGCACTGCATCTACGGCGTGGACAAAAACCCGCTGGCGGTGGAACTCTGCCGCGTGGCCCTGTGGCTGGAGGCCCACTGCGCCGGCAAGCCCCTCACCTTCCTGGATCACCACATCAAGTGCGGCGATTCGCTGGTGGGTGTCTTGGATTTGGCGATTTTGGAAAAGGGCATCCCCGATGAAGCCTTTACCCCGGTTAGCGCTGACTCCAAGGAAGCTGCCCGCTCGCTAAAGCAGCGCAATCGCACCGAGTGCCAGAGTTTGCAAACAGGGCAGCTTTCCCTTGCTTTTGACACTGACCAGGTGGTGGCTGAGCTTAGCCAGGAGCGACAGAAGCTAGAAGCCATTCCAGACAACTCCCCGGCAGAGGTTAGCCGCAAGCAGCAGCTCTACAGCCGCTATTGCCAAGACCCGCAACACCAAAAGCTAGTGGAAGCCTGCAACCTGTGGACAGCCGCTTTTTTCCAGCCCTTGATCCCTGACTTCTCTAGGGCCATTACCACCCAAGCCGTGGCTGATCGACTGCAGGAGAGAACCCCCTCCCAGGCCCTTGCCACTGCTCAGGCCCTCGCCGTCGAGAACCGGTTTTTCCACTGGCCGCTGGAGTTC
>NZ_JANSHS010000250.1:0-3460 GCF_047461695.1 Synechococcus sp. R6-7 | reverse complement strand
CAGCAGTGTTCAGCGTAAATGTATCAGCTCTGCCGACTGGCGCACCGTCTCGAAAAAGTGATGGACATTGGCCTCTGGAGTGCTTGGGTGGATGCCATGGCCCAAGTTCATGATGTGTCCACGGGATCCGGCTTTTCGAATCACCTCTAGGGTGCGCTGCCGGATGAACTCCGGGGATCCCAGCAACACCATTGGATCCAGATTGCCCTGCACCGCTAGGGATCCCAGGCGGGCCCTGGCCTCTGCCATGTCGCTCATCCAATCGAGGCTGAACACGTCGATGCCGGCTTTGCCCACCCGCTCCAGCAAAGCGGCGCTGCCGTTGATGTAGAGGATCAGTGGCACCTGCGGATAGCGAGCTTTCACCTGATCCACAATTTGCTTTTGGTAGGGCAAGGCCCAACACTCGTAATCGACTGGGCTGAGCTGGCCGGCCCAAGTATCGAACAACTGCACCACCTGGGCGCCGCACTCGATCTGGTAGATCACGTAGCGGGCAATGCTGTCGGCCAGCTTACTCAGCAACTGATGCAGCAATGGCGGCTGCGCGAAGGCCAAGCTCTTGATGTGGGCATAATCTTTGGAGCTGCGCCCTTCCACGGCATAGCAGGCCAGAGTCCAGGGGGAGCCGACAAATCCCAGCAGCGTCGCTTTTCCTTCCACCTCGCGGCGCAGGGTGCTGAGAATGGTCTTGATGAAAGGCAGACTTTCTTCCGGTTCCAGGAGGCGGATGCGCTCAATTTGGGCTTGGGAACGAATCGGCGGGTCGATGATTGGCCCCTGATGCTCCACCAGCTCAAAAGGGATCCCCATGCCCTCAAGGGGGGTGAGGATATCGCTGAACAGGATCACCCCATCAGGGGCAAAGGCCCGAAACGGTTGCAACGAGATCTCGACGGCCAGCTCCGGGATCTCGCAGCGCTGCTTAAAGGTGTACTTGCTTTGCAGCTCGCGGTAGGCCGCCATGTAGCGACCCGCCTGGCGCATCATCCAAACTGGAGGGCGATCCAGCACTTCCCCTCGGGCCGCCCGCAGCAAACGGTCACCCAAGTGCTCCGCACCGCTGGCGGTGGAGGAGGTGGCGCTGAGCTGAACAGGCGAGTGGGACATAGGAGGGCAATCCGGCTAAAGATCCTTATGAATCCTGACATTGTGGCGACAGCAACCGCAAGTTGGCGGCTCAGGATCCCTGCAGTTTCTTCATCGGCTGCAACTTGCTGTTACTTCTTACCCTTTTGGCCTCTGGGCTGGGATCCCCAATTAAAGTGGACATGAGATAATGACACCTGACAAGTCTGTTGAAGAACGGCTCGACAAGGATCCCCCCATTGCCGAGTTGAGAGGAAACCCCGCTTGGTTGCCCAAACCTTTAACCTGAAAGCCTACCTGAGCCAGCGTCAGCAACAGGTGGAAGAAGCTCTCTCTGCAGCTTTGGTTCCCGCCTATCCGGAGCGCATTTACGAGGCGATGCGCTACAGCCTATTGGCAGGGGGGAAGCGCCTCAGGCCCATCCTCTGTCTGGCTGCTTGCGAGTTGGCCGGCGGCACTGTGGAGCAGGCTCTGCCTACCGCCTGTGCCCTGGAAATGATCCACACCATGTCGCTCATCCATGACGACTTGCCGGCCATGGACAATGACGACTTTCGCCGCGGCAAACCCACCAACCACAAGGTGTTCGGCGAAGACATTGCCATTTTGGCGGGAGATGCTCTGCTGGCTTTTGCCTTTGAGCACATTGCTAGCCAAACTCAGGGGGTACCGCCGCAGTTGGTGTTACAGGTGATCGCCCGCATTGGCCATGCTGTGGCGGCAACCGGTTTGGTGGGGGGACAGGTGGTGGATCTGGAGTCGGAGGGCAAAGCCATTTCCCTGGAAACTTTGGAGTACATTCACAGCCACAAAACCGGCGCTCTATTGGAAGTCTCGGTGGTTTCGGGAGGGATCCTGGCGGGGGGAGATGAGGAGCTGCTGGCCCACCTGAGCCGCTACGCCCGCGATATTGGCCTGGCTTTTCAGATTGTGGACGACATTTTGGATATCACCGCCACCAGCGAGCAACTGGGCAAAACGGCAGGCAAGGATCAAGCTGCTGCCAAAGCCACCTATCCCAGCTTGTTGGGCCTAGAGGCCTCCCGGCAAAAAGCCGAGGAGCTGATTCAATCGGCCAAGGAAACGTTGCGCCCCTACGGACCGCGGGCAGAGCCGCTGCTGGCTCTGGCGGACTTCATCACTCGCCGTCAGCATTAGGGCAGGACAAGAGGACAAGTTAGATGGGATCCCTGGAGACCCTGCTCGCATGTCTGTGCTGGAGAGCCGTATGCTGCAACAGTTGATGGCCAATCATGTCCTCTGGGTTGCTTTGCTGGCCAGTGTGTTGGCCCAAGCCATCAAGCTGATCCTTTCCTATGTGCGGTCAGGCAAGGTTAACCTGCGAGTCTTGGTGGAAACCGGGGGAATGCCCAGCTCCCACGCAGCGTTGGTGACGGCTTTGTCCATTGGGGTGGGGATGCAGGAAGGCTGGGACAGCCTGCTGTTTGCCGCGACGGTGGTTTTCGCATTGGTGGTGATGTACGATGCCGCGGGGATCCGCCAAGCCGCTGGAAAACAGGCGCGGGTGCTGAATCGCCTCCTGGAAGAATGGTTTGAAGAAAAGGGCGCCGACCGTTTTCCAGAACCCTACCTGAAAGAATTGCTGGGCCACACTCCCGTGCAGGTCATGGCCGGCGCAGCTTTGGGAGCAGCCTGTATTACATTGTCGTTTGCCCTGGGAGTAAACTAAGAGCCATTGGGGCATGCTAAGGCAGAAGTACCGCGGGGTGGTCATGGCTTCCAGTTCTCAACCTCGTCCGATCCAACGTTGCCCTTCCTGTGGCAAGCCGATCCCAGCCTACCGGTTCAAATCTCCCTACTGCGACCACTGCGGTTGGCGGGCGGCTCCGGCAGCGCAAGCCCCTCAAAAAGGTGGATCCCTGGGCCAGAAAATTGCAGCTCAGGTAAACGGGATCGGATCCCAAGGTCAACGCTTCAAGGTGCCCCCTCTGCTACAGCCGCTGCTGAACTTCAACTTTTACCTCTATCTGCTCTGGGGGATCAGCCCTCTGTTTCCGCTGGTGGTGGATCGACCCCTGCTGGCCGAATCCAACTATCTGCTCCTAATCCCGCTTTTGTTGAGCTGGGGGCTGCTTTATTTGGCGGTGCGAGATCTGCCGCTGCCGGACGATTTGCGGCTGCCGCGCCTGTTGTTGGATGTATCGTTCATCCTGCTGCCCTTCTTCCAGAAAATTAATGTGTCCAAAGCCCCCAACCGACCCTATTGGAATGCTCTGCTGATTTGGGTGATCGGGATCCTGCTGCTTGCCGCTTTGCGGCTTTGGAGCTTTAGCCTGCTCCTGACGGCGGTGACCTTGCTGTTGACCAGCTTTTGCACGCTGCTGTTGTGACATACTCCCGCACTCATGCT
>NZ_JANSHS010000249.1:0-2062 GCF_047461695.1 Synechococcus sp. R6-7 | reverse complement strand
ATCCTAACATAAGATCAACACGACCTAGAGGTTGTTGCTTTGGGTTCCGACCGCTGGGAGCTGCGCTTGACCAACACGGGTACCACCATTCCCCTCGAAGAACAAGAACGCATTTTCGAGCAGTTTTATCCCATCCCCCACTCGGATCCCTGGCAGCAGGGGGGAACAGGCTTGGGATTGGCTCTGGCCCAAGCCATGGCCAACCACTTGGGCGGCTCTTTGCAGGTGGAAAGCACTGCCTACCAAACCACGTTTATTCTTCGCTTGCCCGCAGCAGAATCTTGTTGACGATTCGGTTTGGGCCACTTATGGTGAGATTTACCATATGGGGGGCAGGGTGAAGGTAGCGCTGTTGCAACTGAACTACATCGTCGGCGATCTGAGCGGAAATGCCGAGCGCATCCGTTCAGCGGTTGAGGCAGTGGCGGCGGCGGGAGCAGAGTTGGCCATCACCTCCGAGCTGGCGTTGCTGGGATATCCACCCCGCGATTTGTTGCTCTATCCGGCCCTGGTCGAGAGGGCAAGCCAGGTTTTGCAGCACTTGGCCAGTCGGCTACAGGCCAGCATTCCGGTAGTCGTGGGATCCGTGCAGCCCAATCCTCTGCCTGAGGGTCGGCCCCTTTACAATGCTGCTGCCTGGCTGGAGGGGGGCCAGATCCGCCATTGGTTCCAGAAGTCGCTCTTGCCCACCTACGATGTCTTCGACGAAGATCGCTATTTTGAGCCGGGATCCCAGCCCCAACCCATCGAGTACCGTGGCCGCCGCCTGGGCTTTACCATTTGTGAAGACATTTGGAACGACCGCGACTTTTGGCAGCACCGCCGCTACCACTGGGATCCGGTGGAACAGATGGCCCGCTGCGGTGCCGACCTGCTGATTAACCTCTCGGCTTCCCCCTTCAGCCTAGGCAAACAGAAGTTGCGGGTGGAGATGCTGGGATCCCTGGCCCGCAAGCACGCCCTGCCCATTCTCTATGTCAATCAAGTGGGGGGCAACGACGATCTCATCTTCGATGGGGCCAGTTGTGCCCTAGATCGCCGGGGTCGGGTTGTGGCCCAAGCCGCTGCCTTTCAGCCGGATCAGCTCATCCTGGATGTGGACGAGTTGACCCAGTCTCCCAACCCAGACCAGAATCCACCGACTACGGGATCCCGCTGGCCGACCGAGCCGGAAGCTGAGCTGTACGAGGCGTTGGTTTTGGGCACCCGCGATTACGTCAGCAAATGTGGCTTTCGCGAGGTGCTATTGGGCCTGTCGGGAGGGATCGATTCTGCCGTTACTGCTGTGATCGCCGCCGATGCCTTGGGGCCGGAGCGGGTGCTGGGGGTGCTCATGCCCTCTCCCTATTCCAGCCCTGGCAGCCTGACCGACGCCTACCAACTGGCGCAAAACCTGGGGATCCCGACCCTGAAGCTGCCGATTCAGTCCATCATGGAGAGCTACCACCAGCTTTTGGCAGAGCCCTTTGCCGGCCTCCCCCCAGACATCACGGAAGAAAACCTGCAATCTCGCATTCGCGGCACCCTCCTCATGGCCCTTTCCAACAAGTTCGGGCGGCTGCTGCTGACCACAGGCAACAAATCAGAGCTGGCAGTGGGCTACTGCACCATCTACGGGGATATGTCCGGCGGCCTGGCGGTGATTTCCGATGTGCCCAAGACCTGGGTGTACCGCTTGGCTCGCTGGATCAACCGACAGCAGGAGCGGATCCCGCTTGCTACGCTGACCAAGCCCCCCTCGGCAGAATTGCGACCCGGCCAACAAGATAGCGACAGCTTGCCCCCCTACGATTTGCTGGACAAGATCCTGCAGCGGCACATCGAGCAGCATCAATCCGGCCCGGAGTTGGTGGCTCAAGGGTTCGATCCCGACATCGTGCAGCAGGTGCTGCGGCTGGTTCAAAAAGCCGAGTTCAAGCGACACCAAGCTCCCCCTGGGCTACGCATTACCGATCGCGCCTTCGGCACCGGCTGGCGGATGCCAATCGCCAAGCGGCAGGAAGGGATCATCTAATGGAACTAGTGGGATACCCTCACCAAATTTTCGGGCTGGAGGCCCGCA
>NZ_JANSHS010000248.1:0-1214 GCF_047461695.1 Synechococcus sp. R6-7 | reverse complement strand
AGAGGGCGGGGCTCCTGCGCTAGTAAGCTGAAAGGGGCATGCCAAGGAGCTTATTCAAGGGTTAGCCTCGCGTAAGGCCCTCGGTTGCTCCGGAGTTAAGGGCTAGGGCCCACTGCCGCGATGGTTTCTTCCTTTTTGTTAGCCATGAAAATCGCCGCCAACATCACCCAGCTCATCGGTCGCACCCCGCTGGTGCGGTTGAATCGGATCCCGCAATCGGAGGGGTGCCTGGCCGAGATCGTGGTGAAATTGGAGAGCTTTAACCCTGCCGCTTCGGTGAAAGACCGCATTGCCGTCAGCATGATCGAGGCTGCCGAACAGGCCGGTTTGATCACCCCCGGCAAGACCATCTTGGTGGAGCCCACCTCTGGCAATACCGGCATTGGCCTGGCCATGGCCGCTGCTGCCAAGGGTTACCGGCTCATCATCGTCATGCCTGAGAGCATGAGCCTGGAGCGGCGACTGCTGTTGAAAGCCTACGGAGCAGAGGTGCACCTGGCCAGTAGCGCCGGCGGCATGGGGGAAGCCATCTGGAAGGCTGAAGAGATCGTCCGCCGCACTCCCAACGCTTACATGTTGGGCCAGTTCACCAATCCCGCCAACCCCCGGATCCATGCCAGAACCACCGGCCCGGAAATTTGGGAAGATACCGATGGTCAAGTGGATATCCTGGTGGCAGGGGTAGGTACCGGCGGCACCATCACGGGGGCGGGCGAGTTTTTGAAGGGGAAAAACCCAGCCATTCGACTGGTGGCCGTTGAACCCAAGGCCAGTGCCGTCTTGAGTGGTGGACGGCCCGGCTTTCATCGCATTGAAGGGATCGGAGCGGGATTCGTGCCTGATGTGCTGCGGCGCGACCTGCTGGATGAGGTGATCTCAGTGGAAGATGAAGAGAGCATGGTCTACAGCCGGCGCCTGGCCAAAGAAGAAGGGATCCTCTCCGGCATTTCCACTGGGGCTGCCTTGGCGGGAGCCATCCAGGTGGGGCGGCGACCGGAAAACGCTGGCAAGCGGATTGTAATGATCCAGCCTAGTTTTGGGGAACGCTACCTGAGCACACCTCTTTTTCGCGACTTGGAGCGGGATTCCGATTCGAGATGACGATGATGCTGAGACTGCTGCCCTACAGGTCGCCCTGGCTCAGAGGGCGAGCTAGCATGGGTGAGAGTGACGTGGCGGAACGACAGACGCGCTAGACTTAGGATCTAGTGCCG
>NZ_JANSHS010000247.1:0-5369 GCF_047461695.1 Synechococcus sp. R6-7 | reverse complement strand
CAATAGCGTTGCGGAGCAATAATGCAGGGGCCCAAAAGGTTTTTCTCAGTAGCCCGGCTGTCTCAGCCTAATCTGAAAATACTACATTAGTTTATATTGTTGGATTCTTAGTGTTAGAAGTTATTGAAAGTGAGTCTGTTTCCTCGGCGAGGCCAGTTCCCGACTGCCTGTGAAGTTGCATTTGTTGCGCTTATCTCTGCCGCTGAGTTTGCCCCTCTCTGCCCCGCAACTGGAGCAATCCCTCTGTCAGCAAGTTGACCGGGAGCTGGGCCAGCCGGCTCGGCTTCTGCGCTGGAGCTTGACGGCGGTGGAAGGGAATCAAGCCTGGGTTGAGGTGGTCGCCACCACTGATGAGGGCTACTCGGATTTAGACTAGGACAACTCACTCTTAGTCAGCTTCTTGACAGACGTCTGCAAGAGTTTTCCCAATACCCCAGTGGTCTCAGACCAATCGAGAACCAACAGTTTCATTGCTACGTTAAAGAGATGGTTCATATTGATTGATGGAAATGGCTATCGGTACCCTTGCCCATTTTTGTCGTTTGGCCAATGTCTGTCTCTGCATCTGAACCAACTCCGGCTCCACTGCTGGCCGAGCAGCACCCCCCTGTCGCCCTCACCATCGCTGGATCCGACAGTGGTGGGGGAGCAGGGATCCAAGCGGATTTGCGCACCTTTGCTTTCCATCGGGTACACGGTACCTCTGCCCTGACCTGCGTGACTGCCCAAAATACCCTTGGGGTGAGCCGGGTCGATGCGCTGCCCCCCGAAGCCGTGGCCGCCCAAATCGAGGCCGTGGTGCAGGACATTGGGGTGCAAGGGATCAAGACGGGCATGTTGCTGAATGCCGAGATCGTGCTGGAGGTAGCCCGTCAGGTGGAGCGCTGGGCGTTGCGGCCTCTGGTGGTGGATCCGGT
The DNA here is from genome assembly GCF_047461695.1 of Synechococcus sp. R6-7. Lineage (NCBI taxonomy): Bacteria > Bacillati > Cyanobacteriota > Cyanophyceae > Synechococcales > Synechococcaceae > Synechococcus > Synechococcus sp. R6-7. The sequence goes on along the minus strand of NZ_JANSHS010000247.1, from coordinate 4,452 downwards.
GATGGTGTCCCGCACGGGAGCAAAGTTGCTGGCAGATGAAGCCATTCAGGCCATCCGCGAGCGGCTAATCCCCTTGGCCCAGGTGCTGACCCCCAACCGCTATGAGGCGCAAATTTTAACGGGGCTGCAGCTGCAGTCCCTGGCGGATATGCAAACGGCGGCTCAGCAGATTCGCACCCTGGGCTGTGGAGCGGTGTTGGTCAAAGGTGGGGGTATGCCGGGGGAACTGCAGGGGGTGGATGTGTGGTTCGATGGCGAGCGACTGGAAGTGCTGAAAACAGAGCGGATCCCCACCCGCCACACCCACGGCACCGGCTGTACCCTCTCGGCGGCCATTGCGGCACAGATGGCCTGGGGTAAGGATCCCTTTGCGGCCACAGTGGCGGCCAAAGCCTATGTAACAGAAGCGCTGCGACATCCTTTGGCCATCGGGTCAGGGCAGGGGCCAGTGGGGCACTTCTACCCGCTTCTGTCCGGGATTGGCAAACCTGTGCCATAAGAGAGAGGTCACTCTCTCTGGCTGCTATGGCTAGCCCGTCGAATCTTTCTCAGAAGGGATCCCTGCCCAAATGGCGGTTTTGGCTACCCCTACTGCTGCAGCTGGGTATCGTTCTGCTGATACCGGCTCGGCAAGCGCTGACCCTCGCTGTCGGAACCACGATCTACCTGCAAACGGCCCCCGTGGATCCCTATGACCTTTTGCGGGGCCGGTACGTGGCCTTGGGCTACGTCGTCGCTCGACGCTCCACCCTAGAGCAACTGCCGGGTTGGTCACCTGAATTGGAGACGCCAGGGATCCTTTATCTGCGCTTAGCTCCCCCCGCAGGGGATCCCACTCAACCTTGGCGAGCAATCGGTGTCAGCCGGGAGATGCCCAAAGATTTGCAGCCTGAAGAGAAAGTGCTGCGAGGCTGGTTTGACGGGCAGCAGCTCAAGTTGGGAATCGAAGAATTTTTTATTCCCGAAGCAGCTGGAGATGCCTTGGAAGAAGATATTCGGCGTTACCCTGAAGCCACGCGGGCAGAAGTGAAAGTGGATCCCTGGGGCAAGGCAGCATTGGTCGGCCTCTGGGTAGGGGAGCATCGGTACTAAGTGCTCATTCTGCCCGGCTTTAACGCTTTAACACAATTAATCACCATATTCTGACATCCGAACCCGAAGGAGAGCCGGAAAACCGAGTAGGACACGGATCCCTACCACTTGCCCTCAAAGCCCTAAAGGTGGCGAGAACCGGGCCTGCGCTATTGAGGTTATTGAGGATCTCGCCAAGCGCTGCGAAGCCTTGCCCAACACCTGAATTAGAGTCATCCCAATTTCAGTCAGACTTCTTTAGGGTTTCATTTCCAAATTTCTTCTATCCAATAGATTTTGCAACCACACCTGAATATCCCGCAGGCTCTCCGGGGAAACTTCATGGCCCATCTCGTACTCGCGATAGGTAAAGTTCAGTGGCAGCGGGGCAAAATAATCCCGGATCTGACGGCCAAAAGCAATCGGCAAAACAGCATCGGCAGTGCCATGAACCACCAGGATGGCCAGGTGTTTCATCCGCTCCGGCTCCACCGCCTCGGCCAGGATCTCTGGAGATAAACGCCCACTCATCGCCACCACCCCTGCCAGCTTCTCCGGCTGGGTCAGAGCCAAGTACAGGCTCATGATCGCCCCCTGGCTGAACCCCAGCAAATACACCTGGCTGGGATCCAAGGCAATACCCGGGATCCCACTGGGCAGCGTCTGTTCTAGAAAGCGGCTCAGGAGCTTGAGGCTATTGCGCGCTTGCTGGGGATCCCCCACCAGCCCTTCCGGTGTCCAGGCCATTTCAAACCAGGCAAACCCGCCTCCACTCCAAGGAATAGGGGCTCTCAAGCTGATCACCGCCAACCGAGGATCCAGATAGGGGGCCAACTGGAACAAATCCCCCTCGTGGCTGCCGATCCCGTGCAGCATCACCAACACAGGTGCGGATCCCAAGCCGACCTGTCGAGGCGGCTGAAAGCGGTAGGTGAGGGGCAAAGAAGAAGGCACGCAGCGGATCCTCAAAGGCGGAGACAAGGTATGGCCGGCCTACGCCCAATCCTGGGGCTGGCGGAGCACCTGATGGAGCTTAGCTTCCCACGTGTCCGGCTGGGGCTCGTAGCCATATTCCCAGCGCACCAATGGCGGCAAAGACATCAAGATCGACTCGGTGCGGCCCTGGGTCTGGAGTCCAAAGATCGTGCCGCGGTCATAGACCAAGTTGAACTCCACGTAGCGCCCGCGACGATAGAGCTGGAATTGCCGTTCTCTCTCCCCCCATTCCATCCCCTGCCGCCGCTCCACAATCGGCACATAGGCCGGCAAGAAGGCGTCGCCACAGGTTTGCACCAACTGGAAAAGATGTTCCCAACTGCGGGATCCCACCCGCACCTGTAACGATGGTGGCTCAGAAGCCAGTTGTTCGGGATCCCCTTCCGCCTGGCCTTCAGGCCGATAGAGCAGCCCAGGGCGTTCATCCTGATAGTCGAAGAAAATGCCGCCAACGCCGCGCGCCTCGCCGCGATGAGGTAGGAAAAAGTAGCGATCGCACCAGATCTTGAAAACTGGGTAGTAGACGGGATCCAAGCGGTCACAGGCTGCCTTGAGGGTGCGGTGAAAATGGGCCGCATCCTCCTCAAACAGGTAATAGGGGGTGAGATCCATCCCGCCCCCAAACCACCAAACCGGCCCCGCCTCGAAATAGCGATAGTTCAGGTGTACCGTCGGCACATAGGGGTTGCGAGGATGCAACACCATAGAGGTGCCTGTGGCGTAGAAAGGATGCCCTGCCGCTTCTGGACGCTGTTTCAGAATCGAAGGGGGCAGATGGGATCCGAACACCTCGGAAAAATTGACTCCCCCCTGCTCAAACACGTCTCCCTGCTGAATGACCCGCGAGCGCCCGCCCCCTCCTCCAGGGCGTTCCCAACGGTCTTCCCGAAACTTGGCTTTTCCGTCTAGGGCCTCCAGACGGGCACAGATGTCATCTTGTAGGCGCTGCATGAATTGGCTCACCTGTTGACGGGCATCCACTGGCAGCGCTGTAGGGCTTGAGGCCAGCATCATAGTCTTCCAATCTCTCGAAACTCGACAAAAACCTCTCCAGCCCCCATCAAACCTCTCAGACTGGGAGAGCCGAACTGCCAAACTGAAGAGTTCTAACCTGGCCGGGCAAGAAACTCCCTGGAAATCCAGGCCGCTCTTGGATCTTACGTGGGAACCGCCTCATAGGGACGAAGTCGCGCCCATTTGTTCCGTTCCTCGCGAAAGCTCTGGCAGCCCACCACATCCCATTCCATCTCGGTGCCCCCATTGCGGATATTGACATTGATCTGGGGGCCCTGCGGCTCAAAATCCGGCGTCAGTGTGAGATGAGGTTGCTGATGCTGCGCTTCCACGGCATGGTAGGTGGTACAGCGATCCACGTAGTAGCAGTGAATACAAATACACATGGCTGCTGCCTGCAAGAAACGGTTCCCAATCTTGAGGGTAGCATCCTGCCTCCTTCCAGACGGCGGATTCCCTCTTTCTCAGCCGATTCTTGAGATATTTCTTAGCAAAGAGAGGCATCTCCTCGTCTCTCGTCTAAAATCTCGACATATTTCTCAGGATGGGGCTTGATCTGTCCTTAGGATCGAACCATCCAGGCTATCCAGAGGAACTGCCATGAACACCCACACCCGCTACCGCTTCACCTGCACCCTCTCCTTTGGAGATATCTACGGCCAGATCATCGTTTGGCTGATTGTCATCTTTGCCAGCTTGGCCGCTGCCCTCTCCCTGATGAATAGCCCCCTCTACGCTTTTCTCACCATTGCTCTGATTTTGGTGATCTCCCTGCCTTTCCTGCTCTTCGCCTTCGTGACCACCCTGCTCAATCACATCGAGTTTGCCGTTGTCCCTCCTGAGGAAGAGGAAAATCGCGCTGCTGCTGCCGCTAAGTCGCCCGTGGCCGTCAGTTAGAAACAACTGGCAGTCGGTTGGCGCTTGTCGGATGGATCCCTTGCCCCAAAGACACCTGTGCTGAGTTAAAAAAACCTTGGCTCTCTTGGTCTAGCGCTTGGGTTGGCCCCTGCAAGGCGAGCAAGCGGGTAGCCTTTTATTGGCATTTTATTGGCAATTGTTTTACCAAAGAATTGGGTCTAAAGCCCTGCCGTTCACGGCAGCTTTTGTGCTGTACTCTAGACCAGTAGTAGAGTAGTCAACCACTTAAAAAACCCGGTAGTCCGGCGACTACGCAAGCAACCTGAATAGGTTTTGCCCTTTCTCTTCAACGGTACTTAGGGCAGAAGGGAACTGCCCCGCTTGGGGAGATGGGCACCGCTGTCGTAAAGGGGCAACCCGATACGGCAAGTGCTGTCTTGGAACCAAGAGCCAGAATCCTCTGCCTTTGGGCAGGGGAGTATGGTGACATCCTCCCGGCGCTCGTCCTGTGGA
>NZ_JANSHS010000246.1:0-1044 GCF_047461695.1 Synechococcus sp. R6-7 | reverse complement strand
CCCGCACGATCACGGTGACCCGACCGCTGCCGATTTTCTCGTAACCCACCAGGGTAACGCGGGCTGCCTTGACCATGGCGTCGGCAGCTTCTACCACTGCCGGGAACCCGCGGGTTTCGATCATTCCAACTGCAATAGGCATATCAACTCTCCACTTTTGAACACACTCAGTTCCTGAACGCTGTCGAACCCAGTAGCAAGGCAAAGTGATCTCGCTTGTTGGGTTCGCTCATGCAATCTCCTTTCGATTTCATCAGAGAGATCCTCTGCCCAAATCTCGATTGACAGCTTTTCCCGGCGACACCTACCCCAGCCACCAGAGACCCCCCTCTGAGGGGAGAAGGCTCTGAGCCACAGACCTCAGACTGAAGTCGGAAAAGGTTGTAGGAGCCATCAGGGTTAAGCGCAACTGTCACTCAGGCGGGCAAAGCTGCCAACTCTGAGCTAAGTCCACATCTTTCTTGTACAAAATCGATCATACAAAATTGACTAGGACAGCTCAGAGAAGGGATCCCCGACTTAACAAAATGATATCCCTATTTAATCCTGGACGAAAATCAATATTTTTAATTAGCACGATAGCTTTTTATTAAGAGAGGCAAAAATGTTGTCAGCTTAAAAATAATTCTTGATATCTTTTCAACTTTTGTCGTTATCGGCGCAGCGAGGGGGGCACTTCCAGGCCGTGGGCTTCCATGAGGTCGGCTCGGCCCATCAGGTGGGCCGGGGATCCCTGGGCCCAGATCCGCCCTTGATCCAACAGGATGACCTGATCGCACACCTCCAGGATCAGCTCCAGATCGTGGGAAGCCAGCAGAAAAGTGTGGGCGGCCTGTTGCAAAAAAACTATCAACCGGCGCCGGGCTCGCAAATCGAGGTTGGCCGTCGGCTCATCGTAGAGCACCAACTGGGGTTTCATCGCCAGGATCCCGGCAATGGCAACCATGCGCTTTTCCCCACCAGAGAGGTGATGGGGGGGACGATCGGCCAAATGGAGGGTGCCGGTCATCTGCAGGGCGGCCTGAACGGCAGCCGCAATCTCCC
>NZ_JANSHS010000245.1:0-6189 GCF_047461695.1 Synechococcus sp. R6-7 | reverse complement strand
CCACAGGACGAGCGCCGGGAGGATGTCACGCATCCACCCTAGCTATGGATTGGGAAGGATGGCCAGCGCTTTTGCACAGGCGCAGCAGGGCACAGTCTCAGTACCCTGGTTGATTGAGTCAATGCAGAGGTGGGATCCCTCTGTTGGGATAGCCGTTAGGGAGGCAGGTTCACGATGCAACTGCGAACAGCTCTGCCGCTGTTGTGCCTTTCTCTCTTGGTAGCTGCTTGCCGGCCCGGCGGGCCACCTCGCAGCATAGGGGGTGAAGGGGGCGGAGAAGGCCAACCCACACCAGTGGCCGTCGGCAGGGTAGAGGAACAGCAAATCGAAGAGACTTCAGAGTTCATGGCCAGCCTCGGATCCCAGCAGGTGGCCAGTATCCGCCCTCAGGTCAGTGGACAGGTGACCCAGGTGTTCGTGCAGCTGGGATCCCAAGTGGCTGCCGGAGCCCCTCTCTTTGAGATCGACAGCCGGCAGCAACAGGCAGCGGTGGCCGGCCAAACGGCGGGGATTGCCGCAGCCCAAGCCAACCTGGAGAGCGGCCGGGCCGTGCTCAGCCAGTTGCGGGCGGATCGGCTGCGGCTGGAGGCAGCGGCGGAGTTTGCCCGGGAGCAGCACGAGCGCAACCTGCGCCTCTTGGCCGAGGGGGCCATCAGCCAGGCGCAAGCGGATCAATCCAGCCGCGACCTGCGCCAGGCGGAGGCGGCTTTGGCGGCGCAACAGGAGCAGATCCGCGCTCAGGAGGCCGCGATCTTGCGGGCAGAGCGGGAGGTGCAGCGAGCCCAGGCCGAGGCGGAGCGGCAACAGGTGCAACTGCAGTTTTTCCAGGTTACAGCTCCCTTTGCCGGCATTGTGGGGGATGTTTTGGTGCGGCAAGGGGACTACGTGACGCCTCAGACGGTTTTGACCACCTTGACCCAAACCCAGGCGCTGGAGCTCAACCTCAACATCCCGTTGCAGCGGGCCCCCCAGCTGCGCATTGGCACGCCGGTGCAGATCCTGGATAGCCGCGGCGAGGTGATCGGCAGCAGCCAAATCTCTTTCATTGCTCCCGAAGCCAACGCCGCCACGCAATCGGTGCTGGCCAAGGCTCTTCTGGAGAACCCTGCCGGCCAGTTGCGCTCGGCCCAGTTTGTGCGGACTCGGGTCATCTGGGAGGAGCGGCCGGCCTTGCTGGTGCCGGTGACGGCGGTGGCCCGCTTGGGGGCGCAAACCTTTGTCTACACGGTGCAGACAACGGAGCCGCCAGCAGAGGGCATGCCCCCGGGGGCGGTGGCGGTGCAAAGGCCGGTGCAGCTGGGATCCATCTACGGAAACAGCTATGAGGTGCTGGAGGGTTTGGAGGCCAATGAGCCAATTGTGCTGAGCGGCCTGCAGAAAATCCGCGATGGCGCCCCGATTGTCGATGAGGTGCTTTTTCAGCAGAGGATGCAGCCACAAGGGGGAGGGAGACCTCCTGGATCCCCGCCCTAGGTCCTCTCTCTCCGGCGGTTTCCCAACTCAGCTATCCCCTTTCACTCCTCACTGCGCTGGACTATGTTTGTTGACTTTTTCATTCGCCGCCCTGTTTTTGCCAGCGTCTGCTCCATCCTGATCGTGCTGGTGGGGGCGGTGAGCATTCCCCTACTGCCGGTGGACTACTACCCACAGGTGGCGCCGCCAGCGGTGAGGGTGACTGCTGTTTATCCTGGGGCCAACGCCGAGACGGTGGAGACGGCGGTAACCAACGTGCTGGAGCAGGAGATCAACGGCCTCGAGGGCATACGCTACCTCTCTTCGGTGAGCAGCAGCAACGGCACCAGCCAGATCACCGTTACCTTCAGCCCGGATCGGGATCTGGACACGGCGGCTGTGGATGTGCAGAACCGGGTGGCGCGGGCCCAGGGCCGGCTGCCGGCGGAGGTGATCCAAAACGGCATCAGCGTGGAAAAGGCCGGCGACAGCGCCTTTGTGCTGGTGTTGGCGCTGCGCTCAGAGGCGGGGGAATACGACGAGCTGTTTTTGAGCAACTACGCGGAGCTGTTTGTGCGGGATGCTTTGCGGCGCATCCGCGGCGTCAGCGATGTCATCATTTTCGGGGAGCGCACCTATGCCATGCGCATCTGGCTGGATCCGACGCGGCTGGCCAGCTATGGTCTGACAGCTCTGGATGTGGTAAACGCAGTGCGCCAGCAGAATATCCAGGTGCCCGCCGGCCAAATTGGCGGCCAGCCCAGCCCCCCGGATCAGGAGTTTCAGATCAGCGTCCAGGCAACGGGGCGGCTGTCACAGCCGGAGGAGTTCGCCCAGATTGTCCTCAGGGCCAACCCCGATGGCAGTTTGGTACGCATTGCCGATGTGGGTCGGGTGGAGCTGGGAGCGCAAAGCTATGATACGTTCTTCCGCATCGGGGGGCAGGAGGCGGTGGGGATCGCCATCACCCAACAACCGGATGCCAACGCCCTGGAGGTGTCGCGGCAGGTGCGGCAGACGTTGGCGCAGCTGGCGGAGAGTTTTCCGCCCGGCTTGATCTACGAGATCCCTTTCGACGCCACCCTGTTCATTACCGAGTCGGTGCAGGAGGTGATTTTTACCCTGCTGCAGGCTATTGCCCTGGTGGTGCTGGTACTGTTCATCTTTTTGCAAGATTGGCGCGTCACCCTCATTCCCACCGTTACAATTCCGGTGGCGCTGCTGGGGACCTTCGCCTTTGTGCGCCTGTTTGGCTTTTCCATCAACACTTTGACTCTGTTCGGCCTCACCCTGGCCACTGGCTTGGTGGTGGACGACACCATTGTGGTGGTGGAGAATATCTCCCGCTACATCCGCGACCGCGGCATGCGGCCTCTGCAGGGGGCCTCGGCGGGGATGAACGAGGTGTTGGGGGCAGTGATCGCCACGACGCTGGTGCTGCTGGGGCTATTTGTGCCTGTTGCTTTCTTTCCTGGCACCAGCGGTCGCATCTACCAGCAGTTTGCCGTCACCATTGCCGTGTCGGTTTCGCTGTCCACGTTTAATGCCATTACCTTGGCTCCGGCTTTGTCGGCGCTGCTAATTCGCCCCCGCTCAGAGCAGATGTTTTGGCTGCTGCGCTGGTTTGACCGCGCCGTGGAAGGGATCCGAGCGGCCTACTGCCGCCTGCTGGAGCTGGTGGTGAAGCTGCGGCTGTTGGTGGTGACGGGGTTTATTGCCTGTTTGGGCCTCACCTACTGGCTGTTCCAAATTGTGCCGACGGGGTTTGTGCCGGATGAGGATCAGGGCTTTTTCATCACCATTGTCCAGGGGCCGCCGGGGGTTTCCCTCAACTATACCGACAGGGTGATCCGGCAGGCCGCCGCTATTTTGGAGGGGATCCCTGAGATCGAAAATCGGGTGATCGTGGGGGGGTTCAGCTTTACCGGGCCCTCGCCGGGGAATGGGCTGATCTTTGCCACCCTCAAGCCCTGGGAAGAGCGGCGGCAACCGGAGCAATCGGCGCAAGCGATTGTCAACCGGCTATTTGGGCCTTTTTTGGGCGGGATCAGCCGCGCATTGGTGATCCCGATCCTGCCGCCGGCCATTCCCAATTTGGGGGTTGCGGGCGGGTTTACTTTCCAGCTTCAGGATCGGGGGGTGAACGATTTCAACCTCTTGGAGCAGACGGCCAACACCCTGTTTTTTGTGGGCAACTCGCCGCCCCCGCCGGGCCAACCCCCCTTGGGCTTGCGGATTAACCCGCCCACCTTCAACGCCAATTCGCCGCAGCTAGAAGTACAGGTGGATCGGGAGATGGCCCAGTTGTTGGGGATCCCTCTGTTGGATGTCTTCGGCACGCTGCAGACGCTGCTGGGGGGCACCTACGTCAATGATTTCGACCTGTTCAACCGCAACTACCGGGTCTATGTGCAGGCGGATCAAGCATTCCGAGGTAACCCGGAAAGCATTGGCCAGTTCTACGTGCGGGGTGGGCAGGGGCAGCTCTTGCCGTTGAGCACCCTGGTTCAGGTGGAGGAGACCACCAGCCCGGCCATCATCAACCACTTCAACCTCTTCCGCTCGGTGGAAATTCAGGGCAGCGCCCTGCCGGGCTTTAGCTCAGGGCAAGCGATTCGGGCTATGGAAACTCTAGCCGCCCAGTTGTTGCCGCAGGGGTTTGGCTTCGAGTGGTCGGGCCTGTCGCTGGAAGAAATCGATTCGGGAGGACAGGCGCCGCTGATCTTTGCTTTGGGCTCGGTGTTCGTCTTCCTGGTGCTGGCGGCGCAATTTGAGAGCTATGTGGATCCCTTGATCATTTTGTTGGCGGTGCCGCTGGCGGTTCTTGGGGCTCTTTTGGCGCAACTGCTGCGGGGCTTGACCAACGACGTCTTCTGCCAAGTCGGGTTGGTGATGTTGATCGGGCTGGCCAGCAAAAACTCCATCTTGATTGTGGAGTTTGCCAACCAGTTGGTTGCCCAAGGGATCCCCCTGGTTAAGGCTGCAGTGCAGGCGGCAGAGACCCGCTTCCGCGCGATTCTCATGACGGCCTTGAGCACCATACTTGGCATTTTCCCGCTGGCAGTGGCCAGCGGGGCCGGGGCCGCCAGCCGTCAGTCTCTGGGCACGGCGGTGATCGGCGGCATGTTCGTCTCGACAATGCTCAGTTTGCTGGTGGTGCCGGTGCTCTATGTCGTGATCAAGGGGATCCAGGTGCGAATTTTGGGGGGATCCCCTTCACCTGTGGATCTGGCGCATTTGCCGCCGCCGGAGGATCCCAAAGAGGTGCTGCCTGGTGGCGACAGCGTTGGGTAGGTAGCCAGGGGAATCTGCTTGATCGCTTTCTCATCCACCGCAGGCCCTGTCCTCGAGCAGTTCGAGCTCGGCTCCGCCGGGCATTTTTTCCCAGAACTGAGCCAGGTGTTGCAGGCCCACAAAGCCCAACTGCCAGAGGATCAAGGCTAGAGGGCCGTGCTGCTGCCGCTGGATCTTCAGGGCCAAAGCCAGTTGTTTGGGCTTGAGGAGCTGCTGCTGGGCAGCAAACTGGCAGAACTGTCGATCCCATTGGCTGAGGGCCTGTAAATCCGGCAGGGTCGGTTCCATAGGTTTGGCTGGGCAGGAAACCCATCGAATTGAATATTGAATCTCGAGGCTCGGGATCCCCAGTGGAGATCCTGCGGATCCCTTGCAACAGGTTTCTTCCAGGGTATGTGACCACCCAGGCCCTCCCAAGGCCGGTTAGGGCAGAGAGGACTGAGCTTTGTCGCAAAGCTGGCTTATAGATCCTGGCAGGTAGATCCTGGCAGGACGGTCTATCCCCAGGGGTCGTCGTCGAAGGGACTATCTGACCAATAGCCACTCTGCTGGGGTGGAGGGGGCTGTTGGGGAAGGGGCGGCGTGTAAGCAGGAGGCGGTGTTGGGATGGGGGTGGGTTTTTCCAGATCCTCAAGTCGGGGCAGGTCGGCGGGCTTGGGCTCGACACCAAGGCTTCTCAGCTTGGCTTGCGTTTCTTGCACTTGCGCATTGAGCTCTTCCAGGTAGGCGCGGTAGTGGTTGGCAGCTTCCAGGTACTGCTTGGCTTTCTTTTCGTTTTCCCGGACGACCGCCTCCAGTTCTTTGGTGCGAACGGTGTAATCGGCCTCTTGGTTGGTGAGGTTTTCGATAGCTTGGTTGAGTACAGCCCGCCGTCGCTCCAGTTGGGCTACGATTTCCGACAACTGTCGTTCTCGCTCGCTGAGGCTGCGTTCCCGGTTTTGAGTTTGTTCCAGTTGAAAGCTGGCCTGGCTGAGCTGCTCTCGCAAATACATCACCTGGGGCTCCGTCTCGTTGCGTTCCTGTTGCAACTCAAAGACCCGCGCTTCCAAGTGATCTTTTTCCTGCTGCAACACTTCCCGCTCGTTCAAAAGACGGGTGTAGAGCTGGTTGAGAAAGTCCACCTCCATCACCACTTGGCTAAGCTGAGTGGCGTATTCCCCAACCAAAGCCAACTCCCGAGCGAGGTTTTGGGTTTCACTGGTGGCTTGATCGGTGAAAAACTGGGGAAGTTGGGTGGTTTCTCTGAGGCGTTGGGTAAATTGCTTGAAGCGGAAAGAAAAGTTGCTCGCCATTGCCGGTGCGGTAGCCTCGAAGATCAGGGGAATGCCGATGGTTGGATTTCACAGGGCTTGGATTGCTTCCAATCTAACATTGAGCTACAGCTTTTGCGGAAGCTTGCCTTAGGTGGGATCGGGGGGAGTTTCAGGGGCCGGCATGGCAACT
>NZ_JANSHS010000244.1:0-1550 GCF_047461695.1 Synechococcus sp. R6-7 | reverse complement strand
CTTATTATTGACTAGAGTCATGCTCCCCTCAATGAATTGGGGGCCTCCTCAAGCGGATGCACGCAGCGCTTTGGTTCGGGGACACCGTGCCTCCCTACTTTTGGGGTAAAGCGGCTCTCCAGAAGAACCGCTACCGGAATTCGCCCTGGCAGCAACTTCTCCAGGCAACCCCATCAACCCCACTTCAGGTGCTGTCTCAACAACTGAGCGTGCTGAGCCGATTGCCTCGCCCACAGGTCAGCTTGGGCAGGGCTGAGAGCTAGGCCCTCTGAGTAGCAGGCCAGCCAAGCTTGGTGTAAGGCTTCAGGATCGGTGGGCATCTCCTGCAGATCCCAGCCAGGCATGCCCAATTCCTGGAGCAGCGTTTTCACCTTGGGATCGTAGCTGAGACCAAAACAGGCGCAGCCCTCTGCCGCCGCCATCACCAATCCGTGGTAGCGCATGGTGATCGCCAGCCTGACACCCCGAAAGACTCCTTTCAATAGACAGGGATCCCGAATTTCCAGCACTTGGCTACGGTGGGGTAGGCGCTGCTGAAGCTGCTGAGCCAAGTGGTAGTCTGGCCCAAGGTCAGGGGATCCGGGAGGAGCCAGCTGAAAGGGCACGAAGAGAAGGTATGCCCCCGTGGAAGCCTGGAGACGCTGTAAACCCTGGCTCAAAGCTTCTAGACAGGCTCCAGTCAGTTGCGGATGCGGACGCAAGACCACAGCAATGCGGGGCTGAGGCCACGTTTCCCATTCCGGCAAGGTTTTGGACGGCAAACTCCAGACGGGATCCGGAGCCACCTGGTGAGGGATCCCCCACTCTTGCAGCCATTGGGAGGCAACCCCATCCCGCACACTGATGGCCGTGCAACCTGCCAACGAGCGACGGGCTAGTGCGCGAATCCACCCCCGCTGCAGCGGCCCGATCCCCTGGGCCCAGGCAAGGGTCTTCAGTCCCCAGCGCTGGGCTAGGCCCATCACCCCCAGGTAGTAGAGAGGGCTGCGCCAACTGGTGCGATCCTGCAACAGACCGCCCCCACCCCAGATGAAAGCCTGGGCCTGGGCCAGACAGCGCTGCAAAGCCCAGCCGTCAAAGCGGGGGCAGGCCAGCACTCCATAGGTGGCAGCTGTCTCGGCAGGGCAAGGGGAGAGCACCACCGGCTGCACAGGGTCGGGCAACTGCTCTAGCTCTCGTAAGAGAGCCAGCAACAACGCCTCATCGCCGGCATTGCCGTAGCCGTAGTAGCCACAGATCAAAACCTGTGGCCGTTTCATCGAGTCCATCTGAGTAACAGGGATCCTAACTCACCCACAGAGTCCTGTGAGGTTGGAAAAGGCCGCGACGGCAAACCCTAGTTGGATGATGACTCCCTGAGCCATTGGATCAAATCGGCCAGGGTTTGGAAGTCCAACAGCGCTTCCGCCAAAGCCTCCAGTTGCTCGGTAGGTAAGAGGCGGATGGTTTCAGACAGGTCTTCCGGCAAAGATCCCAGCTTGCGCCGCAGTTGACTCAGAGTCAGTCGAGCTGCTTCTTGCTGCAGACCTTGCTGCAGACCCTGTTGCAGA
>NZ_JANSHS010000243.1:0-5395 GCF_047461695.1 Synechococcus sp. R6-7 | reverse complement strand
CGCAACGCTGACGCGAAGACGCGACCAACGGTTTAGGTGTGGGCACAGTGTTCTGAGTTTGAGTGGAAATGACGATATGTCCATTCCCAAGCCGTTCGCGCCAGCGGGACAGAGTCCTTGGGGGGTAGCTCCCTCTGGGAGAGAAGCTGGGGGTGAGGGGGATCTGTCTCGAAGTAAACTGATCTGAAACGGCTAGGGGGTCTTCTCCGGCGAGGATTCCCCTGCCATGACCACAGCCCCCATGTCCCCCAACAGGCGGGACTGGTTGCGCAATACCCCCAGCAAATTAAGCCGGTTGGCCCGCCGACCAGGATCCGGATCCATCACCAGAACGGCTTCAAAAAACTGGGCTACCTGAGGGGCTGCCGCTTGCAGAGCTTCCACCAAGGGAACAAAATCTCCCCGTAAGGCCGGCTCCACCCCCAGATGATAGATTTTCTGGCAAGCCTCGTACAACTCCCTTTCTGCCGCCTCCTGCAACTGACCGGGATCCACGGCGGCTGCCGGATCCACCACGGCGTAGTCCAAGTCCCCTTGGGCTGCCAGGCGGGCGCAGCGATTGAGGGTGGGATAGAGATCCGCCAATTCCCCGGTGGCCCGCAGGTGTTGCAGGTACTCCGCCCGCAGCAAAGTCAAGGGCAGGTTGCCCAGGGCCCGCATGGTGAGCTCGGCCTTCTGGGGATCCTCCGCTTTGACCGACTCGGGATCCCCCACCACAGCCCTGACCAAGTCGTAATCAATCCGTTTTTCCTCCTGCAAAAGGGTCTGTATCCGTTGGGCCAAAAACTCCTGCAAGGCTCGCAAGGTGTGGACATCGCCAAAGGCATAGTCCTGCACCACACTCTGCAACAGGGAGTTAAAGTCAAAAGTCCAGCCGGCATCCCAGGCAACCAGCACCAGGCTGTTGGCGGCCCGCCGCAGGGCAAAGCGATCCGAGGAGCCGGTGGGGATCCGCCCCAAGCGAAACATGCCCACCAAGGTATCCAGGCGATCTGCCCAGCCCACCACCCGCCCCGTCAGTGCTGTGGGCAAAGCGTCCCCCGCTCCCAAAGGCCAGTAGTGTTGCTCAATCCCCTCGGCTACCGCCTCCGGTTCCCCATCCTGCCGAGCGTAGTCGGCCCCCATGATCCCCTGCAGCTCGGGGAATTCGTACACCATTTGGGTAACCAGATCCGCTTTGCACAGTTGGGCGGTGCGCTCCACCAGCGCTTGTTCCTGGGCATCCAAGTTCAAGGCAGCGGCAATGAGGCGGCTGATGTGGCGGATGCGCTCCACCTTGTCCCGCATGGAGCCCAGCCCTTCGGCAAAAGTAACCGCCTGCAGGCGTTCCACCCGCTGCGCCAAAGGGATCCGCCGATCCTCCTCGTAGAAAAAGCGGGCATCCGCCAGGCGCGCCCGCACCACACGGCTGTTGCCTGCCCCGATCCGCTCCGATTGCCGGGGGTCGCCGTTGGAGATGGTGATGAAATAGGGCAGCAATTTTCTGGGATCCCGGCCATCCCGTACTGGGAAGTAGCGCTGGTGAGTGATCATCACCGTCTCGATCACCGCAGGGGGCAAGCGCAAAAACTCTGGCTCAAAGCGCCCCAAAACCGCCGTCGGCCACTCCACCAAGTGCACCACCTCCCGCAGCAAAGGAGCAGGGAGCTGCGCTTCCCCATTCACTTGCCTGGCCAGCTTGGTCACCTCAGCCTGAATGTATGCCTCTCGCGCTGTTGGATCGGGGCTGACCCCCGCCTCTTGCATTTGCTGAACGTAGCTCTCGGCCCGCTCCAAGACGACCTGCGGGGATCCCAAAACGCGGTGCCCCCGGCTCACCCGCCCCGCCACCAAGCCCGGCATGGAATTGTCCTCGTGGGTCGGCAGCAGCAAAGGCAGCACCTGATCATCCCAAAGGGAGACCAGCCAGCGGATGGGGCGCGGAAACTTCAGATCCCCGCAGGCCCAGCGCATCAGCCGTTCACCACTCAAGTTGGTAATCCAGGCGGGTGCCAGTTCCTGGAGCACAGCTGCTGTTGGCCGGCCTCGCACCCGCTGCACCGCAAACACAAAGGATCCCTTGCCCACTTGCCGGATTTCCAGGCTGCCGGGATCCACCCCTTGTTTTTGGGCAAATTTTTCCCCGGCAGGGGTGAGCTGGCCATCTTGGTAGGCGACCTGAACCGGCGGCCCTTTCACCTCTAGGGTGCGATCCGGCTGCTGGGTGGGCAACCCCTGCAACAAAACCGCCAGGCGGCGCGGCGTACCGAAAAGCTGCATCTGCTCCGCTTGCAAATGGGCCTCCGCCAAAGAGGCCGGGATCCCGGTTCGCCACTGCTCTAGGGCCGAATCCACAAAACTGGCCGGGAGTTCCTCACAGCCGACTTCCAGCAAATAGGCAACCATACTCCTGTGCTCCGCAGGGCACTATCCCCACTTCCTCAATCAACATAGTCTATGGCTCTAAGCCTCCCTTCTGGCTCACGACTGCTCCGAACCTGGGGTATCCCAGTTTACCAGGGGAGCCGGGGCGGAGTTGAGACAAGAGCTCCAGTCCGCCAGACAACACCCCAATGCCATCCCTGTCAAGTGGGCTCTGCGGCCGCCAGAACCCCATCTCCTTGGCGCAAGGGATGAGCTGAATCCCGTGGCAAATGCACCACGATGATGGGAAGGCTGGGTCGGTTGCGGGCGATGGTCTCCGGCTCTCGGCCCAGACGCGACCGGTTGCCGGTTTCGCTGGGAACCAATACCAACACATCTCCTGGCTGCAGCGCTTTGAAGGCTTCCGCCACCACCCCCCCCTGCACCCGCTGAACCGGCAAGTGGGCATAGCTTTCTGCCGGCAAGGCTGGGGAGCTTTTCCGCCCAGGTCGGGTTTGCACCAGCAGGATCTGCAAACCCGCTTTCAATTCGCCGGCCAGCGTTTGCGCCAGCCCAATGGTCTGCTGCAGGGATCCGGGAGAGACCTCCAGCTCCGGTGCAACCAAGAGGATGCGGCGTGCTGTCTCGATGGGTACCGGAAACCGCGTAATCAAGACTGGGATCCCCACCTGCCGCACCACCGCGTCAATGATGCTGCCGAAAAAGTTCTCCGCATAGGTGGAGTAGCCCTTCCAGCCCAGGATCACCAAGGTCGCCTGCCGTTCCGCCGCCGAGCGAATGATCCCTTTTTCCACCGAGTCATCCACCCGCCGAATCGGCTCCACTCGGGTCACGGCGCTGTGGGCCAGAGCTTCTGCAAAGGTCAACAACTGCTCCTGCCGGGCCAGGGCTGCTGGCGAGATCCCGGCGCGGTCAGACAAAACATGCAGCGGCAGCAGCGTTCCCCCATCTTTTTTGGCCAAAATCAACGCCAACTGCAGCAGGTTGCTTTCGGTATCCGGGTTGGCCACCGGCACCAAGACGCGAGCTCCCCAATCCGGCTTGGGCAATTCGGTGGACTCTGCGGCCACCTCGGTGGGCTGCATTTGCTCTCCCCAGCGGGCCACAATCCAAGGCGAGGCAACACAGGTCACGAGGATCATGGCAATGGTGCCGTTCACCGTCAGCTCATCCACCAACTCCACCTGAAAAGCCACCGTGATGGCCGCCAGGGTAGCCGCCGCCTGAGCCATCGACAAACCGAACATGATCATCGTGCTGGCAAAGCGCCAGCCAAACAGTTGGGCCGGGATCCAAGCGGCCAGAAACTTGCTCACCACCTCCGCTGCAATCATCACTCCGCCCACCAGCAGCGTGCGCGGCTCCCCCAAGAGAATGCCGGGATTGATCAGCATCCCCACCGAGATCAAGAAAAAAGGCACAAACAGGGTGTTGCCGATAAACTGGATCCGGTTCATCAGGGGGCTGAGCTGGGGGATGATGGGGGTAATGGCCGTCCCGGCCAGAAAGGCTCCCACCACCGGCTCAATGCCGATCAACCCCGCTCCGTAGGCCACCACAAACAAAGTGGCGATCACGAAAGTAAACTCTGCTCCCTCGTCGTGACCAAAGCGTTGAAAGAACCAACTGCCCAGCTTAGGCACCCCCCACAGGGTGGCAAACGTGTAGAGGGCAATGGAAGGGATCAACGTCAGCCAAAAGCGCAGCGACAGCTCCCCTTGGTGGGCGCGCACCACCACCGCCAGCACCAACAAAGCCAGGACATTCGTGATAAGGGTGGCCCCCAAAGTTGCCCTCACCGTCTGCAGGCGCATCAACCCCAGCTTCGAGATGATGGGCAGACCGATCAGGGTGTGAGAGGCAAAACAAGAGGCCACCAGCACCGCCGCCAGAAAGCCATACCCAATGGCCAACATGGCTGCTGTGCCGATGAGCATGGGCAACAGAAAGGTGAGCGCCCCGAAGATGGTGGCCTTCCCGGCATTGAGCTTCAAATCTTCCAGACTGGTCTCCAGCCCCGCCATGAACATGAGAAACAACAGCCCCACCGTGCCCAGCAGGATGATGGTCTCGTCCCGCCGCAAGATGCCCAAGCCGTAGGGCCCCACCACCAGCCCAGCCAAGATTAACCCGATGATCCCCGGCAGGCGCAGCCGCTCAAATAGCAAGGGAGCCACCAGCATGATGGTCAGGATGATCAAAAACACCAGCACCGGATTCTCAACAGGGCCGATCAGGGCTAGAGGGATCCCCGACATTTTGAGCCAGTGAGCCAGCATAAATCACCCGACAGACAGCGATAACAGACCCGGCAAAGCGCCCGCATGAGTCTATCAGATTCCCTCGGCTCTAAAGTAGATCTCCGTAGTCCACAGTCCGTAGTCCACAGTCTTTGTCCAGCCTTCAATCGCTGGCAGGGCGTTTAACAAGTACTTAAAAGCACATCAAATACATTGGGAATGAAGACTGCTGGGCAGGGATGGCCGGAGAAAGGCAAGAGAAACTCCCGAGAAACACGCATTAGAATCAGAGGGTACATGCTCTTGGGCTGCCCATGCACCAGCTTGCTCCTGGAAAAGTGATCGGCCAGCGCTATCAACTGGTTCACAGCATTGCAGCGGGCGGCATGGGGCAGGTGTTCAAGGCTGTCGATACGCGCCTGTTCAACCGTCCGGTGGCGGTCAAGCTGTTGCACCAAAACTTAGCAGGCGATGACAACACCCGACGCCAGTTGCACAAACGTTTTCAGCAGGAAATTCGCATCAGCACGTTGTTGGGGGAGCACCCTGCCATTGTTAAGGTGCTGGATTACGGTCTAGAGAACGACCAACCTTACCTGGTGATGGAATACCTAACGGGGCGCAGTTTGGGGGAGCTAATGCTCAAGCAGCCGGTGCTGCCGCCTCAACAGGTGGTGAGGATGGCCCGCCAAGTGTGTGCCGGTCTCTATTACGCCCACAACCTGGAGACTGAGCAGGATGGCCATCTCATCAAGGGGGTGATCCATCGCGACATCAAACCCAGCAACCTC
>NZ_JANSHS010000242.1:0-10424 GCF_047461695.1 Synechococcus sp. R6-7 | reverse complement strand
CAGGCTAGGGTGAGACGCCTGGGCTATTGAGAAAAGCCTTCTTCCCCCGTACATTATTGCTCCGTAACGCTGACGCGACGGCGCGACCAACGTTCTAGGTGGGGGTGCAGTGTCCTGGTTTGAATCGAAATGACCATAAGCTGACAATGGCTCTACTGAGCCTCTAGAATGGAAGGCTGTCGAGAAAATGAAGTGCCTTCCCCGATGTCGAAACGTAACATGCAGGTTGTGCTGCGCCAGGCGATCCCAGGGCTGGGCAAGCCCGGAGAGATTGTCAACGTCAAGCCCGGCTATGCTCGCAACTACCTCTTCCCGCGGCAGATGGCGGTGCGGGTTACCCCTGGCATATTGAAAGAGCAGCAGATGCGTCTGGAGCAGGAAGCGGCTCGTAAACTGGCAGAAAAACAACGGGCGGAAAACTACAAGACCGCTCTGGAGACCATTGGTCGCTTCGTCATCCGTAAGAAAGTGGGAGAACACGACCTCCTATTTGGGCAGGTGACCACCAGCGATATTGCTGAGGTGGTGCTGGCTACCAGCGGTCTAGATATCGACCGCCGCAACATTCTCCTCAACGAGGAAATCAAAAAAACCGGGGTTTATCCCGTGCAGGTAAAGTTACACCCCGAAGTTACCGCTACGCTGCGCATTCAGGTTACTCCCGAATGAGGACTCACCTTCGAGGATCCCTGAGTTCCCGTGAGGGATCCCGGGGTGAGTAGGGTTTTTGCCTTAGGCAACAAGCGGGTATGCTCAGCCTAGAGCTTGACCCGCCTGACGATTGGAGCTGACTGGCTGAGAGGCCGGTTGCCCTAGGGCTGGGTTGATTTTCCTATCCTGGCTTGTGGTGATCAGCGATTACGACTTAACGGGTGGGGATCGGCTTCCTCCTCAAAACATTGAAGCCGAGGAGGAAATCCTGGGGGGCATTCTCCTCGATCCGGATGCGTTGGTGCGGGTCGCGGAGTTTCTGCGACCAGAGATGTTCTACATCTCTGCCCACCAAGAGATTTACCGGGCCGCTCTCCAACTGCACAGCCAAGGGCAGCCCACCGACCTGATGACTGTGTCTGCTTGGTTGGCGGATCATCATCTTCTGGAGCGGGTGGGAGGAACAGGGGCGATCCGTCGTCTGCTGGAGCAAACCGTCAGCAGCGTCAACATCGACCAGTATGCTCGCCTGGTGATGGATAAATACATGCGCCGCCAGTTGATCCAGGTGAGCAATACCTTGGCTCGTTTGGCCTACGATACCAGTCAGCCCCTGTCTCAGGTGATGGATCAAGCCGAGCAGCAGGTGTTTGGCCTCACCCAAGAGCGAGTGCAGCGTAGCCTCATCCCGGCTTCTGAGGTTTTGGTCAATATCTTCTCGGACTTGGAAGAGAAGTTCCAAAGCGGGGCACAGCTTCCGGGGATCCCGACCAAATTCATCGACCTGGATAACTTGACCCAGGGCTTGCAGCGATCCGACTTGTTGATCCTGGCCGGTCGTCCCTCGATGGGGAAAACCAGTCTTGCCCTCAACATTGCCCAAAATGTGGCTGCCTATGCCAAGCAGCCGGTCGCTATCTTTAGCCTGGAAATGTCGAGGGAGCAACTGGTGCAGCGGCTTTTGGCCAGCGAAGCCCGCATCGACAGCAGCCGTCTGCGTTCTGGGCGCATCAGCGAACACGAGTGGCAGCGCCTGGGACAAGCCATTGGTTTTTTATCGCAATTGCCCCTGTTCATCGACGATACCCCCGACTGTACCGTTACAGAAATTCGCTCCAAAGCGCGGCGTTTGCAGGCGGAACAGGGGGGAACGTTGGGGATGGTGTTGATCGATTACCTACAACTGATGCAGGGATCCGCCGCCGACAACCGGGTGCAGGAGCTGTCGCGCATTACTCGTGGCCTCAAGGCCATGGCCAAGGAGCTGATGGTGCCGGTGCTGGTGCTGTCTCAGCTCAGTCGGGCTGTCGAGTCGCGCTCCGATAAGCGCCCGCAACTGGCAGACCTGCGGGAATCGGGCTGTCTGGCCGGGGATACGCAGGTGATGGATGTGGATCGCGGCAAGATCTGGCGGCTGGATCAACTGGCGGCCCTGCCGGCTGCGGCGGAACTGCCCCGCCTGCTCAGCTTGAACGGGCGCGGGCGCTTGGTGCCCCAACAGCCTGTGAAAGTGTTTTGCAGTGGTCGGCAGCCCACCTGTGTTCTGAAGACCCGCCTCAACTTTTCCATTCGCGCCACCGGCAACCATCCCTTCTTGACCCCAGACGGCTGGAAAACCCTCGACGAGCTGCAATTGGAGGAAGAGGTGGCGGTGGTAGTGCAGGAGGGGCTGATCTGGGATCCGGTGGTGTTCATCAGCGAGCCGGGGGAGCCTCAGCCGGTTTACGACGTCGAAATGCCCCGCCACCACAACTTCGTGGCCAACGGTCTGCTAGTTCACAACAGCATCGAGCAGGATGCCGATCTGGTGATGATGATCTATCGCCCGGAATACTACGATCCCAACACCAGCGATCGCGGCATTGCCGAGGTCATCATTGCCAAACATCGCAACGGCCCCACCGGTACCGTGCGCCTGCTGTTTGAAAGTCAGTACACCCAGTTTCGCAACCTGGCGGATCCCAACCGGTGAGCAACCGATGCCGAAGAGGGATCCGGAGCTGCTGCCTCAGGAACAACTCCACAAAGTGTTAGCTTAGGATCGCTGTGGGCCAAAGCAATGCTCTTGAGCCGGCTGCCCTCTCTCCTACTGCTCAAAACATATGTTTAAAAACGTGTTAATTGCCACCGACCGCCGAGATGGCCTGCAGCGTTTTGGCAAGTGTTTGGAAGATCTGCACAGCAACGGCATTGAGCGCGTCACCTTCGTCCGCAGCATGGATTGGCAGGAGGACGACATCGGCATTCCCGACGACATTACCCCCGAAGTCCAGGCGGAGCAGGCCCAGTTGCAGAAGCTGCTGAACCCGATCCCAGCAGGGTTGGAAGTCGAGGCTCTGGTGCAGGCGGGCAGGCCAGCCGATCTAATCCTAAAAGGCATCCAAACCTATGGCTCCGATCTGCTCATCACAGGCATGGGTACCCACAACCTGCTCGCCGAAAAATTGTTCGGCAGCACCACCATGACGCTGTTGCCGAAGCTGAAAATCCCCCTACTGGTGATGCGCCCCCAGCTGCTGGCTACCTTTACCCTGGAAGAATTGCGCTTGCGCAGCCGCCACCTGTTTCGCTGCCTCTTGGTGCCCTTTGACTTTGAGCAGCCGCGTCAGCAGTTGCTGAACCATCTCGGCCACCTGCTGCCCGGTACTTCCCAGTGCCAGACGCTTACCCTGCTCTACGTGGTGGATCCCAGCGCCCGCCGCAACCAAGGAACTCCGGTGGAGGTGCTCCAACGCAAAGCCGAGGCTAACCTGGCCCAGGTGCTTGAACCCCTGAGCGAGCAGGTGAAGCCCGTACAGCTGCGCACCCTGGTGCGGGTGGGATCCCCTCTCAAAGAGATCCTAGCTACTGCTGCCGATGAAGACATGACGGCCATCGCCACTGCCTCCCCCCACGTGGGCAGCTTCTGGGAGTGGTCGGTTCGCAGCCTCACCGGCGAGATTTTGCGGCAAAGTTGGCATCCGGTGTTGTTTTTCCCGCGCGGGTCTTTGGCCCAATAAATCCAGGCAAGATCCAAGCCGAGTGTTGCAGATTGAACTCACCTTCCATGAACCCCCCTTCCACGACAGCGCTGCAGGATCTGTTTCGGGCAGTCGCCCAAGGGAAGCTCACCCCAGAGCAAGCTCTGCAGGCCTATCGCTTTCTGCCCTTCGAGCCGGTGGGAGATTTCGCCCATGTGGATCACCACCGTCCCTTGCGCACGGGCTTTCCCGAAGCCGTGTGGGGGCCGGGCAAGACCCCAGATCAGATTGCCCAGATCCTGGAGCAACTCCACCAGCGGGGATCCCTGGCCTTGGCCACCCGCATCGAAGCCCAGGTGTATGCCGAGATCCGCAGCCGCTTGCCCCAGGCCCAGTATTCCGAGTTGGCCCGCTTGTGTTGGATCCCGTCCCAGCAGGTGGTCAGCCATCCTGGACAGGTCAGCGTGATCTCCGCCGGCACTGCCGACTTGCCGGTGGCAGAAGAAGCCGCCCTCACGCTGGAGCTTTCCGGGTTTCAGGTGAAGCGCCTCTGGGATGTGGGGGTGGCCGGGATCCATCGGCTGCTGCACAACTGGGCGGCCCTGCAAGCGGACGTGCTGATCGTGGTGGCGGGCATGGAGGGGGCCTTGGCCAGCGTGGTGGCGGGTCTGGCGGATTGTCCGGTGATCGCTGTGCCCACCAGCATTGGCTACGGGGCCAGCTTCCAGGGCTTGGCTGCCCTGCTCACGATGCTCAACTCCTGCGCAGCGGGGGTGGGAGTGCTGAACATCGATAACGGTTTCGGGGCGGCCATTCTAGCAGGCCAGATCCTGCGCTGTGGACAACGGCTGGCAGCTCGATTGCGTCCATCCGACCCCACTGAACACCCAGTAGAGGGCCACCAGATTTCAGAAAGTTAAGAATTGTAAATGAATCCTGAGCCAGACAGGCTATACTCAGGCCAGGGTTCAGGCCTGGATTTTTTCTTTCCCATCCTCCAGGAGGTTGAGGGTTTTGCCTCTGGTCACCCAAATGGTTCAATGCTTTTTTCAGGGGTATCTTTATCCGAAGATGGGGAGAGTTCCTACGCTGGTTAACTGCTGTGTTGGACTGACTGGGGCGGACAAAACGCGCGAATATGCTAATTGATGCAACACTTGTCAAAAATGCAACAGATGCGATGGGAGCGACCTTGATCCTGGCGCAAGGGATGACTCAGTCCTTCACCTGGACAGATATTTTCTTGGTGGCGGCTTTGGTGTTTTTGGAGGCCGCCCTCTCTGCGGACAACGCCGTTGCCCTAGCAGCTCTGGTGAAGCATCTGCCCACCCCCCAGCAGCAGAATCGGGCCTTGCGCTGGGGCATCATCGGCGCTTACAGCTTTCGCATTGCCATTGTCTTCGCGGCAGTTTGGTTGGTGGAGTATCCACCCGCACAGTTTTTGGGAGCCTGCTACCTGCTCTGGCTAGCCTGGCAGCACTTTCGGGGCGAGGAAGAAGGCCAAGAACAGGACATCACCCGCCACGCCAATTTTTGGCAGACCCTGGTGATGGTGGAACTGACGGATCTGGTTTTTTCTTTCGACAGCATCGCCGCTTCGGTGGGCGTCTCCCGCAAGGCTTGGGTAATCATCCTCGGCGGCATTCTCGGCATTACCCTGATGCGCTACATGGCTTCTCTGTTTTTGCGTTGGTTGGACGAGTTCTCTCACCTGGAAGACGCCGCTTTTGCCATCATTGCCCTGGTGGGGAGCACCATGTTGTTGGAGGTGTTTTTCCCCCAAATCGAGATCCCGGAGTGGGGGATGGTGGTGGCTGTGATCCCCCTATTTGTCTGGGGCTTCTCGCGGCGCGTGAAACTCCATTCGGAGCAGGATGAACAGCCGGAGCTGGCTGACGGAGAGAAGAGGGAAGAGAAAAGAGCAGGGGTTACAGACGAGATGGAGATCGTCCCCTCCGGTTGGGTGGCTGCCCTTGAGGAAGACCTCGCCCCTGAGCTGCAGAGCAGAGAGAATGGAGAGGAGAGGTACGGCTTGGGCCTATCGCCAGGGATCCCTGATCTGCCTTGATAGGGCTGTGGGCTGCTTCATTGCCTCGGCCCCTGCCGACTCCTAAACTAGCAGTGAAGCCGACTCAAGGAGGGAAGCATCCTGAGCCCCCAGTTTTGCTTGAAATCATTGGTCAAGTGCTTCAGAAGCAGCATAGACAGCCCAAAGGAGCAGCAGGCCGCGGAAAATAGGCTCCAGCCTTTGGCGAGGGCGGAGGTTCTGAGCATGCCAGCAGTGCAGAGCACTGCCCCCTTGGTGGAGCTGCGCCAAGTTTCCAAGCGCTTCGGCTCGACGGTGGTGCTTGACCACGTGGATCTGAAGGTGTACCGGGGTGAGGCCCTGGGCCTGGTGGGGCCTTCGGGCACCGGGAAATCGACGCTGCTGCGCATCATTGCCGGCCTAACGGAGCCAGACGCTGGAGAAGTGCTCTGGTGCGGGATCCCACTCCCGGAGATTCAAGCCCATCATGCAACTCCCCCTTTGCGAGTAGGGATGGTGTTTCAGCAGGCCGCCCTCTTCGACTCCCTGACGGTGGAAGAAAACGTGGGGTTTTTGCTCTACGAGCACTCGCAGTTGCCCCGCTCCCGTATTCAGGAATTGGTGGCCGCCAAGCTGGAGGCGGTGGGACTGGCGGGCAAAGAGCACAACCTGCCAGAAGAACTCTCGGGGGGGATGCGCAAACGGGCCAGCTTCGCCCGCGCCATTATGGAGGATCCTTCTCTGCCCCAGGATGAGCCCCAATTGCTGCTGTACGACGAGCCCACAGCGGGCTTGGATCCCATTGCTTCGACGGTGATTGAAGATCTCATTCGGGAGCTGCAGCAGGTGAAAAAAGCCTGTGAGAGCTACATTGTGGTGACCCACCAGCACAGCACCATTTACCGCGCCACCGACCGCATTGTCCTGTTGGCTCAGGGGCGGGTGCAGTGGGAGGGATCCGTGCAGCAGATTGAAACGTGCGATAACCCCTTTGTGCGGCAGTTTTTCAGCGGTAGCGTAGAAGGGCCAATTCAAGTGGCGGGGCAGGTGTGATGCGTTCGCGAGCAGTGCGAGAAGGGGCAGTGGGCCTGTTGATCCTGGCGGGGGCGCTGGGCTTTGCCGGCCTGTTTTTGTGGATCTACAACCTGCGCTTCGGCAGTCGCGGCTTTCAATTTACCGTCACCTATACCAACGTGGCCGGCCTGACAGAGGGATCCAGTGTGCGGCTGCGGGGGGTAACCGTAGGTCGGGTGGAGCGTATCACGCCTCAACCCAATCAAGTGGAGGTGCAGGTGGCCATTGACCAGCCTTTGGCTATTCCCCGCAACGCCCTGTTTGTAACCAAACAGACGGGGTTGGTGGGGGAAACGGTGATGGATATCCTGCCCCAGGGGAGGGGTCAGGCGGCAACGGGATCCCCTCTGGCAGCGGATTGCGACAGCAGTCAAATCATCTGCGATGGGGATGTGGTGGAGGGCAAACCTGGAGTGGATTTTGGCCAGTTATTGATCGGGCTGGATCAGTTGCTCACACGGATCAACGACGATGAGCTCTTCGACACCCTTAACGCCACCCTAGAAGGGCTCACCCGCGTCGCCAATAGCGTGGCCGATCTCTCAGAAACCGTGGAAGAGCGAGTAGCTGCCCTGCGCACCGAAGATCTGGACTTGTTGCAATTCACCACGGCTGCCACGGCCATCCAAGACGCGGCTGGAGCTGTGGGGGGAACCGCCCGCAGTTTGCAAGCGGCTGCCGATCAATTCACCGCCCTGGTGGATCAAAACCGCACTTCCCTTAACGCCGCCCTGGAGAACATCCAGCAGGTGAGCGCCGATCTCCAGGCCATGTCGAGCGCGGTGCGCCCGCTGGTTACCGATCCACAACTCCAGGCCGATGTGCGCCAGATCCTGGCCGAGGTGCGAGCGGCTGCGGAGAACGTGGCCCAAGCCACCGAAGATCTGCAGCAGATTGCCGCCAGCCTCAACGATCCGGGCACTTTAGCTACTCTGCGCCAAACCCTCGATTCCGCCCGCATCACCTTTCAGAATATGCAAAAAATTACCGCCGACATCGACGAGCTGACCGGGGATCCCCAGTTTCGCCGCGGCATTCGAGAGTTGGTATTGGGGCTGAGCAACTTGGTCTCCAGCGTCCCTGGGGAAGATGGGATCCAGCCCGCGGTGGCCGAAGGTTATCAGTTCCATTTTGCGCCCGTCTCTTTTGCCCAGGGGATTGTCTCTGGATCCCAAGGATGGCAGCCGCAGACTTCCCCATAAATTGGCAACCCGCTGAGGTGAACAACGTCGGCCAAAGCCGTTGAAGGGATCCCCAACCTGGGGTAGGCTTTGCGGATAAGGTGTTGCCTGTATTGCTACGCAACGCTGGCGCGACTGAGGTTGAGGTGTGAGGAATGTGTGGCATTGTCGGCTACGTGGGTTTTCAGTGGGCTGCCCCCATCCTGTTGGAGGGCCTGCGCACCTTGGAGTATCGGGGCTATGATTCTGCCGGCATTGCCACAGTGGATCCCGAAGAAGGATTGAGAGTTGTCCGCGCTACCGGCAAGCTGCACAACCTGCTGGTGAAGCTGACGGCCAACATGCCCACGGCCAAGGTAGGGATCGGACATACCCGCTGGGCCACCCACGGCGGCGTGACCGAAGAAAATGCTCACCCCCACTGCGACGAGCGCGGGCGCATTGTGGTGATCCAAAACGGCATTGTGGAAAACTACCTGGAGCTAAAGGAGCGTCTCCTGGAGCGGGGGATCCCATTCCGCTCCCAAACCGATACGGAAGTGATCGCCCAACTGCTCGGCCTCTATACAGAAGAGCTGGGCTCCTTTGAGGCGGCCTTTGGCCAGGTCATGGGGCAACTGCGGGGAGGAAACGCCGTAGTGGCTCTGGATCGGGAGGCGCCGGATCGGCTGATCGCAGCCCGTTTGGGCAATGCCGGAGCCGTGGTGGTGGGAGAGGGAGAAGGGGAAAACTTCGTGGCCTCCGATCTGCCTGCCATTGTCCGCCATACCCGCAAGGTGGTGTTCTTAGAAGATGGGGAAATGGCGGTTCTCACGGAGTCTCAAGTGCGCTACTTGCGCATTACCGGCGAGGAGCTGCGCAAATCCAGCATCACCGTGGCCTGGGATCCCGTCTCAGCCGCCAAGGGAGGCTACAAGCACTTCATGCAAAAGGAGATCTTTGAGCAGCCCCGCACCACCACCGATACGCTACGGGGGCGGGTGGATCTGGAACAGGGCCGGGTGACACTGGAGGGGCTAACGCTTTCTGAAGCGCAACTGGCCCACATTGAGCACATCCACGCCGTAGCCTGTGGTACTGCCTGGCACGCCTGCTGGGTGCTCAAGTACTTCATCGAGAGCTTGGCCCGTACCCCTGTAGAGGTGGATTACGCCTCTGAGTTTCGCTACCGCCAGCCGGTGTTGCGCCCCAACCACCTGTTGCTGGCCTTAACCCAGTCGGGAGAAACCGTCGATACGCTGGCAGCCATGAGCGAGGCCCGCACCCAAGGGATCCCGACCCTGGCGATTGTCAACGCCATCGGATCCCAGGCCAGCCGTCTGGCGGATGCCGGGGTTCTCTACATCCATGCCGGTCCGGAGATTGCCGTGGCTTCCACCAAAGTGTTTACCGGCATGTTGGTGGCGGGGTATTTGCTGGCCCTGCAACTGGCCCAAGCCAAAGGGATCCTCAGCCCGGCCCAGATCCAAGCCCACCTGCAAGCCTTGATTGAGCTGCCGGGCAAGATCAGCCTGATGCTGAAGGACGCCGCCCTCTACGACCAACTGGCGGAGCAGTACCATCATGTTGCCAACATGCTCTATCTGGGCCGCTGGGTTAACGCCCCGATTGCCCTGGAAGGAGCTTTGAAGATGAAAGAGGTGAGCTATATCCACGCCGAAGGCTACCCGGCAGGGGAGATGAAGCATGGCCCTATCGCCCTCATCGACGAGCGGGTGCCGGTGGTGTGCATTGCCACCCGGGATCCCGTCTACGAAAAAATGCTCTCCAACATCGAACAGGTGCGGGCGCGGGGGGGACGGGTGATCGCCCTCATCAACCCCGAAGACACCCAGGTGCGGGAGAAAGCCGACCACATCATCGAGGTGCCCAGCACGACACCCCTGTTGTCGGCGGTTCTGAACGTGATCCCCCTGCAGTTGTTCGCCTATGCCATGGCTTTGCGCCGCGGAGCCGATGTGGATCAGCCGCGCAACTTGGCCAAGTCGGTAACGGTGGAGTAACGGCTGTTGCCCTTGCCGCCCCTGGCCTCTGGTTTTTGCAAAATCGGGCAGATCACCTCTTTTTCATCAGCAGCCGCAGGGGGGATCTGCCAATCGGAGAGGAGACCTTGAATTTGGCTTTTCAGCGCTTGCAGATCGGCAATTCGCTGTTCAATCTCCTGCAGCTTGCCTTGCAGATGCTGGCGAATTTCTGGACAAGGCTGCTCCCCTCGGTCGTGGACATCCAGGATTTGGCGGATTTCTTCTAAGCTCAGGCCCAGGCTCTGGCAGCAGCGGATAAAGGCCAGACGAACCAAAACCGAAGGGTCGAACAGCCGATAGCTGGACTCCGCCCGTTCCACCGTTGGCTTCAGCAGGCCTATCGATTCGTAGTAGCGCACCGTGCGTACAGGCAAGCCGGCTGCTAGAGCCACCTGGCCGATCTTCAGGCTAGCAGACAAGTCTCGGACAGCAGCAGGATTCGACATGTCCCCAACTGGATCCCTGTAGATTTCTTCAGCGTGACATACTCCCACACTCATGCTGACGC
>NZ_JANSHS010000241.1:0-1446 GCF_047461695.1 Synechococcus sp. R6-7 | reverse complement strand
TCAGCAGTGTTCAGCGTAAATGTATCAGCCCTGTCTTGAGCGCAATTATAGCCACTACTTCCCGTTCCTCCGGGCAGAACTGGGTCAAGTCTGCCTACGACCGCAGGCCGATTCCCGACCACTGCACGCAATGACGGCCCTGCTCATCCTTCAGGGATCCATCGCGGCGATAGGAAAAGAAATCTTGGGGCTGGCTGAGGGTGCAATGGGGGCTGACGGCAATGTGTTCAGGGGGGATCCCTTTGGCTTGGGCTTGGGCACCGTTGACCCAGCGCAGATCCAGGCGAACCTTGCCGGGCAGAGGATCGGGCAACAGGGCGGCGCGGGCATCCAGCCCTGGGGGTAGGCTTTGCAGCACCTGCTCCGCCACCTCCTCTGACACCTGATAGACCGACCCCGAAATGGAAGGCCCGATGGCAACGCGGATCCCAGCAGCAGGGATCCCCGCCTGTAAAAACTCCTGCAGCACCTTGGACAAGATCCCCGCAGCAGTGCCTCTCCACCCGGCGTGAATGGCCGCCACCCATTCTTGGCTGGCCACCAAAATCGGCACACAGTCAGCGGTGCAGACCCAGGCAGAATCTCCTTGGCGGCGGGCAATGACCGCATCCGCCTGAGAACGGGTAGGGATCCCTTGACCAGCAGAGCAGTCCTGCTCTCGTTTGTGTCCAAAGGTTTCGGTGATCCCATCTGCCCAAACCCAGTTGCAGCCATGCACCTGATGGCCCCACGCGGCCTGTTCAGGGGGCAGTTGCAGCCGGGCGGCCAACTGAGACGGGGGATGGGGATGACCTTGGCGAGAGCCAAAAGCATGAGGCCACTCTGCCAAAAGCTGACACTCCAGCCAGCGCCATCTCCCTGCCTGCTGCCAAACCCACAAGGCGGAGCCACTCATTGGCGAGAGCTACCCAGGCCAGCAGTGGGCGGGGATCCTTGAGACCGATGTTGGGCGCGGAGATGGCCCACCCGCTCTTCCAAACACATCTTCAGCTCAGCAGGGTTAAACAGCATCGGCAAAAAATGAATGCTCCGGGTTTCTCGAAAAAAGAACAACACCGGCAGCGGCGGCCAGAAAATTTGCCAATCCTGCCACTCGCTGTAGGGGAACTCGCGGATGCGCCTGGAGCCGCTGTAGACCTGCAGCGCCGTTCTGGTAAAGGCCAGACCGATCAGAGAGGTCTGCACCATCAAAAACAGGCCGAACAGACCCACCCCCAGCCCCGCCCAAAGCGAAAGCCAGAACAGCGGTACCGCCAAAGCCAACACCGACAGGCTGAGGCGAAAATCCGGAGTCAATAGATGGGCAGAATTGGGCCTGATCATGCCCCACTCCTCCTCTCAGGGATCCCAGCCCCATTCTAGGCTGCCTCGGCGACTCTTCAGAAGTCAGAGGATCTGTAGGACATAGAGGAGAGAGCCTGATACATTTACGCTGAACACTGCTGA
>NZ_JANSHS010000240.1:0-3502 GCF_047461695.1 Synechococcus sp. R6-7 | reverse complement strand
GCTTAGCGGTCGGAGCCGGGTAGTTTACCTTTCGACCTCATTTCGACCTCATTATTTTGTAGATTTTGTAGCTCGGCTGGGTTGAGCAGAAAGAGCGCTGGGAAGCGCAACCCGTCCAAGGAGGTCGGAGCCGGAAGCCAGTTGGACAGGTTAAGGTGAAGAGACTGTTAAGATTCTTATGGTTTTGCTGTTGCCAAGGCAACACCGCACCAACTAACATCTCGCTACACTGCGACCGCTCATGATTCATCCTCTGCTGCAACGGCTGCACCAATCCACCCTGACCCCGCTGCGGGATATCCACTGGACGCCGGAATTGTTCGGAATCCTCTTGGTGTACTTTGTGCAGGGGGCGGTGGGGCTGGCACGGCTGGCCACCAGCTTTTACCTGAAGGATAGCTTGGGCCTCAGCCCGTCTCAGGTGGCGGCGTTGATGGGCGTTGCCATGAGCCCCTGGATCCTCAAGCCCCTCTACGGCCTGCTGTCGGATACCGTACCGGTGGCGGGCTATCGGCGTCGTCCCTACCTCTTGTTGTCAGGGCTTCTGGGGTGTGGGGCTTGGCTGGGGATGGCCCTGTGGGCACCGACGGCTGGTCTGGCCACCCTGTGGATGGTTTTGGGATCCCTGGCGGTGGCGGTGGGGGATGTAATCGTAGATTCGCTGGTGGTGGAGCGGGTACACGGCAGTGACTGGGCGGGGACGGGCACGCTGCAATCTTTAACTTGGGGAGCAACGGCCTTGGGATCCCTGCTCACCGCCTATTTGGGAGGAGCGCTCTTGGCCCATTATCCGCCGCAGGTGGTGTTTGGGCTGACGGCCTTTTTGCCGTTGTTCATCGCTCTGGCAGCTTGGGTTATCGCCGATCAACCGGTGGCGTTGTCCCAGGGCTGGGATCCCTTGCAACAACAGGTGGGGCAGGTGTGGCGGGCGCTGCGGCAACCCAGCATTTTGCTGCCGGTGCTGTTTGTGTTCGTTTGGCAGGCCACTCCCAGCGCCGATGCGGCTCTTTTTTACTTTGTCACCAACGATCTCGGCTTTGGGCCGGAATTTTTGGGTCAGGTGCGCTTGGTAACCAGCATCGCCAGTTTGCTGGGGGTAGGGATCTTCCAAGTGTACCTGCGGCGGCTCCCACTGCGGCCCCTGTTCGGCTGGATGACGGTGATCTCGGCAGGGTTGGGCCTGACCAGCCTCATCTTGGTCTATCACCTCAACCGGGATTGGGGCATCGACGATCATTGGTTTAGCTTGGGGGACAGCCTGGTGCTGACGGTGGCAGGACAAATTGCCTTTATGCCGGTGTTGGTCTTGGCCGCCCGCCTCTGCCCCCCTGGGATCGAGGCCACCCTCTTTGCCCTGCTGATGTCGGCCTTTAATTTGGCGGGGTTTCTCTCCCAAGAGCTGGGATCCCTGCTGATGCATGGGCTGGGGGTAACGGAGACCGATTTCAGCCGGCTGGGGCTGCTGCTGATCCTGACCAACCTTTCTACCCTCTTGCCCCTGCCGTTTTTGGGCTGGCTGCCGGAAGAGAGCATAACCCTTGGCGGAGCAGAACTGGAGGCGGAAGCCCATGCCTCTCTGGAATCCTTTCTGCGGGATGTGCAGGCAGAAGAAGCGGAGACAGCCTTGGCGATGGAAGGGGTCTCTCTGGCCGAAACCGACCCAACCTAAAGAGACTCTGTCTGGCCTCGGGAAAGGCATACAGCCTCGGTGTCCAGCCGCTAAGATGGAGGGATGAGCTGGGTAGCCCCCACAACTCACTCGGATCTTTCACTTCAGGAGGGGACCGTGCTTCATCGTAGGATCTATCAACTCAGCCGCGAAGGCAAGGATGTGTGGATCTATCTGCGGGATCAGGGACGCTGGCTGGAACGGGCCAAGATCCTCGATATCGAAGGGGACACCATCCTAGTTCGCTACGAGACAGAAGATGAGGAGGAGATCTGCTCCTGGGAGGAGATGATTCGCCTGGAAAGCATTGGAGCTGTTGCTCAGCGCCTTTCCACCATTCCCAAGGGGATGCTCAGCACGTCAGATTTGCTCACCTCAGAAGACTGCCCTCCGGCTGAATTGCTGCATCCGCCACTGTTGCCTACCGAAGGAGAAGATCATCCCAGCAGCGAGCGCCTCGTGGAGGATTACTACCTGGATCGGGAGGCTCCTGCCGAGCTGCCGGTGCGCTCCAGTGGGGAAGATCTCAAACGGGCGGATCGTGCCCGGCACGATGCTGAAGGCACGGATTGAGTTCTCCGTTTGCCAGAGCGGCGCAGAAGAGCGCTTGACATCCTCAGGTTCAGACGCCAGCTCAGAAGCCTAGAGGTGGATGGCCCGGCCACGGCCAGAAAAGTTCTCTAGAGTTCACCTTGGCAGATGAAGGGGATCCCAAGGGCGGGATCTACTTTGCCAGGCCCTCAGTTGTGCAGGGTCGGATGGTCAGTGGGCCGTAGAACTCCTCTTGGCACAGCTCCACCTGAGAGCGGGCAGCCATTAGCAGCAATGACCAGAAGACTTGAATGGGGTGAATGGTCCCGCTGCTGCCGTTTTGATAGCTTTTTTGGCAAAAGTGTTGCTGGAGATCGACAAAGCTGATCTGGGTCAGACCCTGCTGCCAAAGCTGAGCCAGCAGAGATTCTAGCTCGGCGGTGGTTTCCAAAAGGTTTTCCGGGTGGGCTAGCTGAGTGATGGCCGACAGCGCTTGCTGGCGAGAAATCCGTTGGGCCAGCGGCTTTGGGGCAGCTTCGGGCTGGTGTTCCAGCAGGGTTTCCAGCTCTTGCAGGTGGGCGATGAGTTCTTTGAGGGTGATGGGCCGGGTACGTTGAAGACGGGGTGCTGCCCTGGGTTGCAACACGCGATCCAAGTGCGCCAAAGACCAGCTTGGCCAGGGATCCACTTCTACCTCCACCGGGCTGGGCTCACTTTCTTCTGCTTCTGGTTCTGCCAAAGCCATTGCCTTAAGATAGACCAACATGGCAGCGTGGAGCAGGGCTTGTCCCGACTCAGACAGGTCATGGCTGCTGCTGGTGGGAGCCATACGGGCCAGAAAGCGATCGATAACCTCGATGACCTGCACGTCCCAGGGATCGATCTCGCCTCGTTCTGCCAAATCAATGAGCAGAGCAATTGCCTCTTCGGTCGGTGAGTAGGCCATAGCACCCCACAGCTCCCTGACCCTTACTGTAGCCCTCAGGCCGGATCCCGGCTATCTCTAGCCATCTCCCATGCCGATCCGAATCCTCTGGCTCAATCGCTGACGTGGTAATATAGAGATCCTGCTCTAGTCGATAGCTGCTAGAGTGGTATCTACGGGCGGTTAGCACAGTGGTAGCGCACTTCCTTCACACGGAAGGGGTCACAAGTTCGAATCTTGTACCGCCCATACCCGCAAACCTGCTTCTGCAGCGAGCTTCAACAGTCCAAGTCCTTCTCCTGGAGGAGAGATACAGGCGGCTAGAAACGACTTTTTCCGCCCCGGGGTCTCCGTAAACTACCCGACTCCGACCGCTA
>NZ_JANSHS010000239.1:0-1025 GCF_047461695.1 Synechococcus sp. R6-7 | reverse complement strand
ACACGCCCCAGCCCTACCTGCAGGAGAACTCGTTTTTAATCATCGGCGAGCGGCTGAATGCCAGCGGCTCCAAGAAGATGCGGGAGCTGCTGAATGCCGAAGATTGGGACGGCCTGGTGGCCCTGGCGCGGGAGCAGGTGCGGGAGGGATCCCACATCTTGGATGTCAACGTGGACTATGTGGGCCGGGACGGGGTGCGGGATATGCGGGAGCTGGTCTCGCGGCTGGTGACCCAGATACCCATTCCCCTGATGCTGGATTCCACCGACTGGCAGAAGATGGAGGCCGGCCTCAAGGTGGCCGGGGGCAAGTGCCTGCTCAACTCCACCAACTACGAGGATGGGGAAGAGCGCTTCTTCAAGGTGCTGGAGCTGGCCAAGACCTACGGCGCGGGGGTGGTCATCGGCACCATCGACGAGGAGGGCATGGCCCGCACCGCCGAGAAGAAGTTCCAGATTGCCGAGCGGGCCTATCGCCAGGCCGTTGAGTACGGGATCCCGCCCTACGAGATTTTCTTTGACCCGCTGGCTTTGCCCATCTCCACCGGCATCGAGGAAGACCGGGCCAACGGGGCGGCTACCCTGGAGGCCATCCGCCGCATCCGCCAGGCTTTTCCTGAGGCCCACATTCTCTTGGGCATCTCCAACATCTCCTTTGGGCTCTCGCCGGCAGCCCGCGTGGTCTTGAACTCGGTGTTTTTGCACGAGTGCCGCCAGGCCGGCCTGGATGCCGCCATCGTCAGCGCCGCCAAGATCCTGCCCCTGAGCAAGATCCCGGAAGAACAGCAGCAGGTGTGCCGGGATCTGATCTGGGATCGGCGCCAGTTCAACGCTGAGGGCATCTGCACCTACGATCCCCTGGCGCGGCTGACGGAGCTGTTTGCGGGGGTTTCCGGGCAGGAGCTGCGGGCGACCGGATCCCTGGCCAAACTGCCCTTGGAGGAGCGGCTGCGGCGGCACATCATCGACGGCGAGCGCATCGGCCTGGAGGAGACCCTGGCAGAGGCGCTGCAGAAATACCCCCCC
>NZ_JANSHS010000238.1:0-3035 GCF_047461695.1 Synechococcus sp. R6-7 | reverse complement strand
AAAAAGGGGGGCAAGGTGGGCCTGTTTGGCGGCGCCGGCGTGGGCAAGACGGTGCTCATCCAGGAGCTGATCCACAACATTGCCGAGGAGCACTCTGGCCTGTCGGTGTTTGCCGGCGTGGGAGAGCGCACCCGCGAGGGCAATGACCTCTACAACGAGATGAAAGAATCCGGCGTGCTGGATAAGGTGGCGCTGGTCTATGGCCAGATGAACGAGCCGCCGGGGGCCCGTATGCGGGTTGGCCTGACCGCCCTGACGATGGCAGAGTACTTCCGCGACGTTAACAAGCAGGATGTGCTGCTGTTCATCGACAACATCTTCCGCTTTGTGCAGGCCGGGTCGGAAGTGTCGGCGCTGTTGGGCCGCATGCCCTCGGCAGTAGGTTACCAGCCCACCTTGGCCACCGAAATGGGCAACCTGCAAGAGCGCATCACCTCCACCAAGCAGGGATCCATCACCTCGGTGCAGGCGGTGTATGTGCCTGCTGACGACTTGACGGATCCGGCCCCAGCAACCACCTTTGCCCACCTCGACTCCACGGTGGTGTTGTCCCGCAGCTTGGCGGCTAAGGGTATTTATCCAGCGGTGGATCCCCTGGATTCCTCTTCCACCATCCTGCAGGCGGACATTGTGGGCGAAGAGCACTACAACACTGCCCGGGCGGTGAAGCAAACTCTGCAGCGCTACAAAGAGCTGCAAGATATCATCGCCATCCTGGGGCTGGACGAGCTGTCGGAAGAGGACAAGCTGGTGGTGGCCCGTGCCCGCCGCATCGAGCGTTTCCTGTCCCAGCCGTTCTTCGTGGCGGAGGTATTCACTGGCTCCCCCGGCAAGTATGTGAAATTGGCAGACACCATCAAGGGCTTCCAGCGCATTTTGTCGGGAGAACTGGACGATCTGCCGGAGCAAGCCTTCTACTT
The DNA here is from genome assembly GCF_047461695.1 of Synechococcus sp. R6-7. Classification (NCBI taxonomy): domain Bacteria; kingdom Bacillati; phylum Cyanobacteriota; class Cyanophyceae; order Synechococcales; family Synechococcaceae; genus Synechococcus; species Synechococcus sp. R6-7. The sequence continues at coordinate 2,115 of NZ_JANSHS010000238.1, read as the reverse complement.
GGTGGGCACCATCGAAGAGGCCATCGAGAAAGCCGAGAAGCTCAAGTCCAAGTGAGCCCTCACCCCCAGCCCCTTTCCCACAGGAGGAGAGGGGAGTTGCCGATAGCGCGGCGACTGGGCTCCCCAGGGTTGAAGGGGGGAACGCCCTGGTGGCATTGCTGACTGAAAGCGCTCCCCAGACCCGGCAGGGCTCCTTCTTTTCGGGGGAGCCTTGGTTTTATCTACAGGTGGGACGGCTGCTAGGGATCCCCGGCGACAGGCCCGAAGCGATAGCCCTTGCCGTAGACGGCGTGGATCAATTCTGCTGCCCCGGGCAACCTGAGGCGTCGCCGCAGCAGGCGCACCTGGGCTGCCAAGACGTTGCTGCTGGGGGGATCCTCTCCGGCCCACACCTGCTCGTAGATCTGGTCGTGGGTGAGCAACTGGCCGGGGTGGGTCATGAAGTACTCCAGCAGGCGAAACTCTTTTTGGGAGAGGTGGATCATCCGCCCCTGCCGGTAGGCCACCTGGTTCTCCCGATCCAGCTCCAAATCCCCTATCTGTAGGCGAGGGATCCCTTCTCCAGTACCTGTGGTTCGCCGCAAGAGGGCCCGCACCCGCGCCAGCAGTTCCCGCAGCTCGAACGGCTTCACCAAGTAATCATCTGCCCCGGCATCCAGCCCTTCCACCCGGTCGTCTAGGGTATCTTTGGCCGTCAGAAACAGGATAGGGGTGGTGCAATCCACCTGCCGTACCCGCTGGCAGAGGGAAAGCCCAGAGAGCTCCGGCAACATCCAATCCAAGACCAGCAGATCGTAGGGCAGAGCGGGGGACTTTTGCAGCAGCTCCCAGGCCCGCCCTCCTGTGTAGGCGACGTCCACCGTGTAGCCCTCTCGCCTCAATTGCTGGGCCAGAGAATCGGCCAACTCCACTTCATCGTCCACCAACAAAATCCGTGCCATAGGACTCCGTCCCGCTAACGCGAACGCCTCAGGACTCAGTCTCGCCGTCGTCTTGGAAACTGACGCACGCAGGAAAGGACTCCTTTCCGCCAGAGCGTTGCGCAGCAATCACAGAACTGGGGAGCGGCTCAAGCTGCAAGGATAGATTGTAAAGGCGGCGCCGCGTCCAGATGGGGGATCCCTGCAGACGCTGGGCCAACTGGCGGCTGGCTGCGGAGCGGGATAGGCCCTCGGCCAGCAATCGGGCCATTTCTTGACGAATTTCCGCTTCCGATTCACTGTCTCCCCGCCCATTCAAGGACTCCGTCCCGCCTCTGGCAGGGTTAGGGCTGGGAACGGCACCCACATATCCCTCAAGCAAGAGGGTGAACTCCCCCCGCGGCGGCTGGGCGGCGCAGTGCTCCAGAGCTGCTGCCAGGGATCCCCGCCAGAAGGACTCATACAGCTTGGTCAGCTCCCGCGCCAGCACGATCTGCCGCTCTGGGCCGCAGTGATCCAGCAGATCCTGCAGAGTTTGGCGCAGGCGATGGGGGGCTTCATAGAGAACGACGGTGCGCTCTTCTTGGGCCAACTGTTGCAGGCGGGCCTGTCGCTGACTGGGTTTAAGCGGCAAAAATCCCTCGAACACGAATCGTCCTGTAGGCAGGCCCGAAGCGGTCAAGGCGGCAACAGCAGCTACCGGCCCCGGCACAGGGATCACCGGGATCCCGGCCTGAATGCAGGCGCGCACCAACTCTTCTCCCGGATCGGAAATGGCGGGGGTGCCGGCATCGCTGATCAGGGCCACCGACTGGCCCGCCGACAGATACTTCAGGAGTTGCGGGATCCGTTGGGCAGCGTTGTGCTCGTGATAGCTGATGAGGCGGGCGGAGATTTGAAAATGTTTAAGAAGCTGGCCGGAGTGGCGAGTATCTTCTGCCGCCACCCAGTCCACTTCCCGCAAAACCCGCAGCGCCCGCAGGGTGATGTCTTCGCGGTTGCCGATGGGGGTGGCCACCAAATAAAGGCTGGCGGTGGGGTGTTCCATCCCGAGCTCCAAGGCTGAGCTGCCGATAACCAGACAATAGCCAATTAGAGCAATTAGAGATCGCCTCGGATCCCCAGATTAACCTCTCTTGGCCGGTGCCCCGATACCCAGGCATCTGCCTTTCGCGGTAGCGGGACGGAGTCCTTT
>NZ_JANSHS010000237.1:0-1285 GCF_047461695.1 Synechococcus sp. R6-7 | reverse complement strand
ACCCAGAAGCTCGACTGAAGGATAGAGCCCGGTCTGGCGTCCAACCCGTCCTGCCAGCGGGACGGAGTCCTCGCGCTATTGACTGTGCTCTTGAGAATGAGAAGGTGAAAGTAGCACAAAAAAAGAGTTATGGTCATTTCAATTAAACCAGGAGACTGCGCCCACACCTAAAACTTTGAATGCACGGGGCCATAGGGCTTTTCTCAATGGCCCAGGCAATGGCTCAGGCGTCTCACCCTAACCTGAAATGACTACCCGAAATGACCATAAGTACCTGTTTTTCTCCGACAATTGACTTTTGCTGCTGATGCAAACTCTTTGGCAGACCATCGCCCAGCACCTTTCAGAAGCAACAGGGGATCCCATCCAGCCCCTACAGTATCGTTCTGTGGGCGGAGGCAGCATCAACGCCACCTATCGGTTTTCCTGCGCTTCCCAAAGCCCTCTTGCAGAAGGGGTAAAAGACTACTTCGTCAAATTGGCCCGTGGGGGAGAAAGGGCGCTGGAGATGTTTGCAGCGGAAGCTGCGGGCTTGCAAACCCTAGCGGCTGCCCAGGCCATTCGCGTACCTCAGCCCATTGTCTGGGGATCCGTAGGAGAGCAGGCTTACTTGGTGCTGGAATACCTGGAGCTAACCTCGCCCCGTCCGCAGACTGCGGGTTTATTGGGATCCCAGTTGGCCCAGTTGCACCGCACCCTATCCCCCAACGGCAGCTACGGTTGGGAGCGCGACAACACCATCGGCTCTACGCCTCAGATCAACAGTTGGCGGCAGAATTGGCCGGATTTTTATCGGGAACAGCGGCTGCTCTACCAGGTGAAATTGGCTTGCCAACAGGGGTATCGCGGCACGTGGGTGGCCCAAGCCGAACGGGTAATGGCGGAGCTGGAAGCCTTTTTTCAGGACTACAGGCCAGAACCCGCTCTGTTGCATGGAGATCTGTGGGGCGGCAACTACGGGGCCTTGGCCGATGGATCCCCGGTGATTTTCGATCCGGCCACCTACTACGGGGATCGGGAGACAGATCTGGCGATGACAGAACTGTTTGGCGGCTTTCCGCCGGAGTTCTATCGGGCTTATCAGCAGACCTATCCTTTGGATAAGGGATATCCTCACCGCAAGCCCCTCTACCAGCTCTACCACTGGCTCAACCATCTCAACCTGTTTGGAGAGGGCTACCTAGGCTCGGTGCAGCGGGCTTTGCAGCAGTGTTTGCAATTTCTTGGATAAATCGTATGGTTGTTCAGGTTAAGATGAGACGCCTGGGCTACTGATCGCGCCAGC
>NZ_JANSHS010000236.1:0-1060 GCF_047461695.1 Synechococcus sp. R6-7 | reverse complement strand
TTTAGAGCGCATTGCCGCGGGGGAGGACTTCTTCAGGGAACTCAAAGCGCTCATGGGGCTGGTCCTGCGGCGCCATCCACGCCCGAATCCCCTCGTTCAGCAAAATGTTCTTCGTGTAAAACGTCTCAAACTCCGGGTCTTCCGCTGCCCGCACCTCCTGACTGATAAAGTCATACGCCCGCAGGTTCAGCGCCAACCCCACCACGCCAATGCTCGACATCCACAAACCCGTCACCGGCACAAACAACATGAAAAAGTGCAGCCACCGCTTGTTGGAAAACGCTATCCCAAAAATCTGGCTCCAGTACCGGTTGGCCGTCACCATCGAGTAGGTCTCCTCCGACTGCGTCGGCTCAAAAGCCCGAAAGGTGCTGGCCGCATCCCCATCCTGAAACAGGGTGTTCTCCACCGTCGCCCCATGGATGGCACACAACAGCGCTCCACCCAAAACGCCAGCCACCCCCATCATGTGGAACGGGTTCAGCGTCCAGTTGTGGAACCCCTGGAAAAACAGCAAAAAGCGGAAAATCCCCGCCACCCCAAAGCTAGGCGCAAAAAACCAGCTGCTCTGCCCCAGCGGGTAAATCAAAAACACGCTCACAAACACCGCTATCGGCGCGCTAAACGCAATGGCGTTGTAGGGCCGCACCCCCACCAGCCGGGCAATCTCAAATTGCCGCAGCATAAAGCCAATCAGCCCCAGCGCTCCGTGCAGGGCCACAAAGGTCCACAGCCCCCCAATCTGGCACCAGCGGGTGAAGTCCCCCTGGGCTTCCGGGCCCCACAGCAGCAGCAGGCTGTGCCCCATGCTGTCGGCGGGGGTGGAGACGGCTACGGTCAAAAAGTTGCACCCTTCCAGGTAGGAGCTGGCCAACCCGTGGGTGTACCAGGAGGTCACAAAGGTGGTGCCGGTGAGCCAGCCGCCCAGGGCTAGGTAAGCGCAGGGGAACAGCAGCAGCCCGGACCAGCCGATGAACACGAATCTGTCGCGCTTGAGCCAGTCATCGACGATGTCGAACCATCCTCGCTCCTGACGCACGCGCCCTACCGCTATGGTCAT
>NZ_JANSHS010000235.1:0-981 GCF_047461695.1 Synechococcus sp. R6-7 | reverse complement strand
GGACGGGGCTTGCCGCGCCTTTTGGTCAACTCAAGACAATTGGGCAGCAACGGCTTTCAGCAGGCGTTTCTGGTCAACGGGCTTCGTCAGATAGGCATCGGAGCCAAAACATAGCCCCTGTTCAATCTCTTCGGGAGAGATTTTCGAGGAGAGAAAGACGAAGGGGATGTGAGCTGTAGACTGATCCCATCTCAGGGCATCCAGCACCCCATAGCCGTTCAGCTTGGGCATCACCACATCGCACAACACCAAGTCGGGCATCAGGGTGCGCACCATCTGCAAGCCCTCTTCTCCATCGGTGGCCGCCACCGTGTCGTACCCCGCTCGTTGCAACACCTTCTGCAGATAGGTGCGAATAGAGGGTTCGTCTTCAATCACCAGGATGCGTTTGGACATAACTTTGTAAAAAATTAAACAAAGACCTGGCCCAACCTGTCGGGCCTACTGTCCGCCTTCCCGGAGCCAGAGAGATCCGAGTTGATGCAAGAACAAGTCGAAGAACTACAGCTGCAGCATAGGGAAACTCTGGAAAAAAAAACTCCGCCAAATCGCTCATTCTGGGATCTCCCTGCTCTGCAAAAATCCTGATAGAGTGCGGAACAACTTTCCTCATCCGCAGATTTGCGGTTATGCTAGAAACCCCCCTCCTCCTTTGGGAGAAGTGAAGGCAGCCTATTCCGAAGTCAGTTGACGTTCCATCAGGCGGGTGAGGGCGGCGGTGGGGGTGGTCTGCCCTTGCAACAACAGATGCACTTCCTGGGTGATGGGCACCTGAATGCCGTGCTGGGCAGCGATCTCGACCACGACGGGAGCGGTGTAAACCCCTTCGGCGGTGCCCTCGATCTCCGCCAAAATCTGCGACAAGGGTTGGCCCTGGCCTAGCCCGTAGCCCACTCGGTAGTTGCGGCTCAAGCGGCTGTGGCAGGTGGCCAGCAGATCCCCCAACCCCGACAGGCCATTGAAGGTTTCTGCCCGTGCCCC
>NZ_JANSHS010000234.1:0-15672 GCF_047461695.1 Synechococcus sp. R6-7 | reverse complement strand
GGGGGCAAGGGGGCAGGGGGTAAGGACTCCGTCCCGCTGACGCGATCGGCAGCAGCGCTCAGCGGCAACAGGTCGATGGCCAGGGAACGAATCGAGGTCAAGCCCAAGCGATGGGCATTTTCCTCTAGGCGCCGCAGACGGTGGGGGTGACGATCCAAAGCCCAAATCTCCCCTCGATCCTGCATGTGTTGGGCTATTTGGGTGGTCTTGCCGCCCGGAGCAGCGCAGCAGTCGATCACCCGCTCTCCCGGCTGGGGATCCAGGCAATGCACCACCTGCTGGGCACTGGCATCTTGAACGCTCCACCAACCCTGGGCAAAGCCGGGCAGGGCCGTGATGTCGCCAGCATGATCCTGAAGTCGCAAGGCACCCGGCACCTCGGAGATGGGGAGGGCAGGGATCCCGGCTGCTGCCAAGGCTTGAATGACTTTATTCACATCTGCCCGCAGTGGGTTGACCCGCAAATCCAGGTGGGGTGGCTGATTAAACCAAGCACACAACTGCTCCGTTTCCACCGGCCCCAGGCGCTCCCACCATAGGCTCACCAACCAGTCGGGAAAGCTGTGCAGGATCCCCAAAGCCTGAATTGGGTCGGCTGGCAGAGTGTCCTCGAGGGGCTTGAGGGGATCCTTCTCTGGCTGATCCAACACTTGCCGCTGGTAGGCGCGCAAGATGCCGTTCACCACCCCTGTCAGGGATCCCAGCCCCATCTGGCGGGCCAATTCCACGCTGGTATGGATGGCAGCACTGGCCGGGATCTGATCCAAAAAAGCCAGTTGGTAGAGGCCGAGATGCAAAATCAGTCGCAAATCGGGGGGCTGCTTGTGGGCAGGACGCTGGGCAAAGCAATCGATCAAGGCATCGAGGGTGCGGCGACGGCGGGTAATGCCATACACCAGCTCGCTGACCAGATGCCGGTCGGCGGGGATCAGGCTGCTGTTGGCCAACAAATGCCCCAGAACCAGGTCGGCATAGGCGTTTTGGCGCTCGATTTTCTGCAGAGCCAACAGAGCCAGTTGGCGCGCGTTCATAGTCATCTCAGGATGTTCTCCCATCGCGTCAGCGGTGTGGAGCACTTTAGGGTCTAGAGATCCAGATCTCCGCTGGAGCAAGGCCGCTCCCAGGCGATACTGGAAAAGCCCCTCAAGGGATCCCATCATGCCTTACTCAACTGCTTTTCTGGAGGTGATCCCCGCCATCGACCTTTTGCAGGGCCGCGCCGTGCGCCTTTACCAGGGGGATTACGCCCAGGCAGAACAGGTAGCCGACGACCCGATCCAACAGGCCGAAGCTTGGGCGGCACAGGGTGCTCCTCGCCTGCATGTGGTCGATCTGGACGGAGCCAAAAGCGGGGATCCAGTCAACCTGCCCATCATTGAGCGCATTGTCCGCAGCCTGGCCATCCCGGTGCAGGTGGGGGGTGGGATCCGATCCCTGGAACGGGCGCGGCAGTTGCTGGAGCTGGGGGTGGATCGGGTGATCGTTGGCACCCTACCCGTAGAGGATCCTGACACCCTGGAGGCGATGACCCAAGCCTTGCCCGGTCGGGTTTGGGTGGGGATCGACGCTCGGCAGGGGCAAGTGGCCACCCGCGGCTGGCTGAGCACCACTCCCCTGCGGGCCACCGAATTGGTGCAACGGGTGGGGGAACAGGGCGTCGCCGGCATCATCTACACCGACATTGGCCGGGATGGCACCCTGGCCGGCCCCAACCTACAACAGTTGCAGGAGATCCTCGCCATCTCCCGCCTGCCTGTGATTGCTTCGGGGGGAATCGGATCGCTAACGGATTTGCTGGCTTTGTTGAGCTTGCCCGGTTTGACGGGGGCCATTTTGGGTAAAGCCCTCTACTCAGGGGCGATCTCCTTGCAAGAGGCTTTGCGAGCAGTGGGGCCGGGCCGTTGGCAGGATCTGCCGCCGGAAACCGGATCCCAGTGGGCCTAGATGTCCACCTCGACGCCGAGCGGAAAGCAGCCTCAGCAATGCCATACTGGGCAAAATCGACAGGCAACTGCATGCAACCAACACTGGCCATCGGTGAAGGTTTTCCAAGACATTTTTGTTTTTTTGTTTTTCAGGTCATGTCCTTTCCCGCACTTCGCCCTGCTGTTCGAGCTTTACAACCCGAGTTGGTGACCTGGCGCCGCCACATCCACAAGTATCCTGAGCTGGGCTTCCAGGAGAAGCAAACCGCCGCCTACATCAGCCAGCGCCTGAAAAGTTGGGGGATCCCTCACCAGACCGGCATTGCCCACACCGGCATCGTGGCCACCATTGAGGGAGAGCAGCCGGGGCCGGTTTTGGCGCTGCGGGCCGATATGGATGCCCTGCCCATTCACGAGGCTAACGAAGTTGATTACTGCTCCGCTGTCCCTAACGTCATGCACGCCTGCGGCCACGACGGCCACACCGCCATTGCTCTAGGCACCGCCAAGCTGCTGCAACAGCACCGCCACCACCTCAGGGGTACCGTCAAGGTCATTTTTCAACCTGCCGAAGAAGGCCCCGGCGGAGCCAAGCCCATGCTGGAGGCGGGGGTTCTGAAAAACCCGGATGTGGAAGCCATCCTCGGCCTACACCTGTGGAATAATCGCCCTCTAGGCACTATTGGCGTGAAAAGTGGCCCCTCGATGGCCTTTGCCGACCGCTTTCAGATTCAGGTGATCGGGCGAGGCGGACATGCTGCCCTTCCCCAACAAACAGTGGATGCCATTGTGGTGGGATCCCACATTGTCAATGCTTTGCAGACCATTGTCTCCCGCAATGTGGATCCGATGCTGCCGGCGGTGGTGACGGTGGGCCGTTTCCGGGCCGGCGATGCCTTCAACGTTATCGCCCCAAGCGCAGAAATTTGGGGTACTGTGCGCAGTTTTCACCCTGAAGTGGCCGATTTGATCCCAAAGCGCATGGAAGAAATCGTTGCCGGCATTTGCCAAGCCTACGGAGCCACCTATGAGTTTCGATTCGAGCGGGGCTATCCGGCGGTTCAAAACGATCCTGCTATGGCAGCTCTGGTGGAACAGTCTGCCCGCGAGGTGTTTGGCCCAGAGGCGAGGATCATCCCAGAGATGACCATGGGCGGAGAGGATGTCTCGTTTTTCCTGAATGAGGTGCCTGGCTGCTACTTTTTTTTGGGATCCGCCAACCCCGCCAAGGGACTGGACTATCCCCATCACCACCCCCGCTTCGACTTCGATGAGGCTGCCCTTGGCATTGGGGTAGAGCTGTTCCTGCGCTGCATTGAGAACTACACCGGGCAAGCCTTGAGTTAGCGGGAAACCTCGGCTAGGGCCTGAGCAAGTCAGCGGATCCGCTGCCGGGAAGCAGCAAAGGTTGCATGGGTTCTGGGGTGGGTAGGGCGGGGACAGGATTCAAGTCGGCGGGAATGTAGAGGGGTTTGGGGTCGGGATCCCCACCGAAGGCCAGCACAAGGGCTTCCAGCAGGGCCTGTCGCTGTTGCCGGTTCAGGGATTGTACAACGGCTTTGTCTTGGGCGTAGGGGTTGACCGTGAGGCGGTCGGCACCGGGATACCGTTGGGCGATGATTGGCTCATTGGCATCGAAATAGTCTGCCAGCGTCAGTTGCCAGTCAAAGCGGTCGGTCGGGGAGCGACCGGCCACCTGCAGATGGTAAACCATCATCCGCCGCACCAAGGTATCTTCCTCAGGCGTAGGGCCGCCGTCATTGGGGTTAATGGGGGTGTAGACGTTTTCCAGCGGCAGATCCGGCAGAGCTTCGTATACCTGCCGCGCTGCTTGGGGAATCAGCCGCAACTGAGCATAGGCAGGCCCGGATCCCAGTAGAACTGCAACGGCAATGCCCAGCAAACCTGGCAAAAGGGCTTGTTTCCTCATCCTGCTCGCCCCAAAACTTGTTTCTGTGAAATGAATTGTATTGCAATCAAGCAGTGGTTTCGGATTGTAGATTTGGCAGATTCAGCGATTGAGATCAGGCCACAGTTGGAGTTTTGGGCCATTGCTAATCAATGCTGAGTCCATCCACCACCTGAGGTTGAGGACGCGGTTTGAGAGGGGCCGACTGGGCCAAGCGATCCCGTTGGTGGTGCTCTTGGGAATGCCTTTGCCAGAGGCCAAGAATATCCAACGTTTCGCCGCCATGCTGCGTATAACGCTTCCGCACTTTACATAACACGGGGGTATTGACGCACACACCGGAGACGATCACCTGACCTTTGCTCAAGGCGGGCAATTCCTGCAACAGATCCCGCCCGGCAGCCTCGACACTGTGGCGCAGATTTTCTTGATCGGAAGGGTTGACAATTCGCATTAAAAATTGGCTCATGCATTGCGACAAAATGTCCGAGTCTAACTTGCCAGGGCGTTGCGTGATGAGACCTACCCCCAGTCCAAACTTGCGTCCTTCGCTGAGGATGGTGCGCAGCACCTGTTTGCAACGGGAAGGCTCGTGGGCAGGGGCAAACCGATGGGCCTCTTCCAGCAAAATAAAGACGGGATAAGGCAAGTAATTTTCGTCCCCCGGCTGGATCTTGCCTTTGTGGGTATTGATCCGAGCATAGTTGGCCTGGCGCAAGATGGCAGCAGCGATCACCTGCTGTTCTTCTTGGCTGATCTCATGCATTTGCAGGATGGTTACCTGCCCCGGCTCAAACAAGTCTTTGGGAGCTAGGTGTTGCAAATTGTCGAAATAGGGAGAACGGTCGATCTGTTCTAATTTCCACTCCAAAGCGGCGGCTGAGGATCCCTGGGATCCATCCTCTGCGGAATCAGCCTCGTTTACGGCATCGATTAAGTCCTGAATCGTCCAGCGGATCGGGTTAAATTGAGTTGTTTTGCGAAAGGCTTTCTCCAGAAAAGATTTCTGTCGGTCAGTGGTCTCTGGCAGCAGGGTCAGAATATCAAAGAAGTTGAGAGAAGATACACGAATCTTAATTTCCTGTGGTGAAAGAACCTTGACTTTGGGTCGGTAGCCATCTTCCCCAAAAAACTTGGGGTGGGACTGCATTTCTGCCAGCGTGTGGTATTCCCCGTGGGGATCGAAAATGAGGACGGCAGCTCGGTTTTTGGGCAAAAGCAGCTCTTCAATCAAAACCCCTGCTGTATAAGATTTGCCGGATCCTGTCCCCGCCAAAATGGCCAGATGGGTGCTGACCATTTCCTTGACGTCCAGTACTACGGGCACTGCTCCCTCATCGCGCAACAACAGGCTGCCCAAGTGAGCACCCCCAATGGCTGTTTCATCTCGTTTGTTCAAAATTGATTTCAGCAGACGATTGGAGGCCAGAAAAACCTTGGCACCGGGATCCGGAGCGCGGCGGGGGTTAATAAAGCCCATCTTCTGATTGAAATAGCCGATGACCTCGACGGTAACCGCATAGATTTCCGGATTGGGATGGGTGAAGCCCACCAGAGCCACAATGGTGCTGGGATCGATTTCGGTATCGGCAAAGATGCGATCGGGGATGTGATCCAGGAGCTGAACTTGGCTAATTTTACCCAAGATTTGCAGCGTTTGCGATTGGGGATCCTGGACTTCGTAGTAGACGAAATCGCCCACCTTTACCGCTTGGGTATTGGAAGTGATGAAAACATATTGGTTAGAGGTTTCTCCAGGCCCTTTGACGGTGCCAATTACCTCTGGAGAGTCCTCAGTTGGAGAGAGGGTGGCTTCTGGATGGTGGCCATTATCGGTGATTTTTTGGGGCATTAGCGCATCGCTCCTACAGTCATTTTCCAGGCCAATTCTTTGCTTAAGATTTGCAGAGCTCGCCGTTGAGCTGGATCGGCAAACATCGGCGTAATGTCGTTCAAGACTTGGTAGATCAAATGATTGGCAAAGTTGCCGCCGCTACTCAGCAGCAAACCATAGTAGGAAAATTGGGTTTGACCTTGGGGATCCTGGTGAAAGCGCAGGATCTCTTCCCGGCTCATGCGAAAAACCGGCGTGTTTACAGGCACCACCACGCGCGGGATCCCTTGTCGGCCACAGCGGCGCTCTTCATCCAGAGCCCCGATTAAAACCACCGAGAGTAGCGTGCGCACCTCATTCTGCAAATCGGGGGAAAAATAGGGATCCGGCTGGCTGGAAAGGCGCGGCCCAGAATTGAGGAACATCGGATTCAGGAGTTGGGTATTGTAAACCAGACCTACGGCCCAGTGTCGCCGGTCGCTTTCTAGCTTGACAAAGCTGCCGAAGCCATAGTCATCAGGAGTCGGCGGATTTTTGACTTCTAAAGCATCGTCCACCTGCACCACATAATCACAGTGATTGTTGGAGCGAACTACCTTTCCCAATCTCATCGAACTCGTCTCCGCTGTAATTTACTTACTGTTTTCCGGGATAGCCTTAGGTTCAGCTTTTCGCGAGCGGCCCAATCTTGCATGAGGCGTAAGAAAAGGTTGCGATCCTCATTGCGAATAACGGCTATTTGATCGGCTGTCTCCAGCACATAAGGATAACCTCGCCCAATCACCACCTCACAGCGAACCAGATCCACCAACCAGTCCAACAGTCCTGCCTCATAAACCCAAACGGGTATTTCCAAGCGGGCCGGAAAGTTGTCATTGGTGCGCAGGTAAACAAACCCCACTCGCTCTCGCATTTCTTGGTAGCGATTGAGGATCCCATCTTGGGGGTTGAGGCTGCCGCCGCGGGCACAGATGAAAAAAGGTGTGCGATCCCCCCACTCCAACCAGGGACTAAGCAGTTGCGCATCGTGAAGCTGTGGAGCTTCGGGTAGGTCAAAACAATGCTTCAGCAACGCCACCAGATCGGAAGTGTAGGTGGTGTCTATGTAGGCCACGATAGGGATCCGGCTTTGCTCGCTGGCCCGCAAAAGCTGGAGCAAACACTGCACATAGAAATCTTGGCTTTCTGGCTCGAAGACTTCGGCAAAAGTAGCCACCAGCGCCCCATCCAAAAAGGCCAATTTTCGGGATCCCGGTTGAGATTTTTGAATGTATTCTACAAGTCTCTCGATTTCCATTTGAAAGCGGCGCATGTTAACCATTCGCTCTTTCGGTTCGCCGCTGCTGTCGGATCCCAGGTCCCTTGGAGTCAATACATCCACTTGAATGTCTTTTTCGTACAAGCCTGTTGCACAATGATGGTTTTCATACCAGCCGATTTGCACCAGCGCCACCGGTATTGACAGATCTTTGCTGGGATAAATCTGGGATCCATCCACGGCAAAGGTGGGAATATTTTCAATGACCGATTTCGCCCACTCACGGCTTTCTTCGTAATTGGCCCATTCCTGCTCAAAAGGGATCTTCCAATTGGAGTAGCGATCCCACTCCGCAGTAGGTAAAGCGCCTGGGAAAGGGAATGGAGCTATTTTTTCGGCAATCTCTAAGCTCGACCACTGGCGCAAGCTTTCCATAGCCTGCTTATAGTATTCTCTACGCTCCGACAGCCTTTGATCAAAAGTGGCAAAGGCCTCCCGCTTTTGCTGCAACACTGCCAGGATCCGGTCGGCTCTAAACACCATAGGCGGGATCCCTCCCTACCGACTTGGATCCGGAGTGCCTTTCCACCCGAATAACATTTTCTGTCATTTGCTCAAAGGTATCGTCGTGGCTGATGACAAACAGCTGCTCAAAAGATCGCAGGTTGGTAATAGCCTCTGCCAGCCGCTGTCGCCGTTGGGTATCCATATTGGTGGTGGGCTCATCGAAAAAGGCAATATTTAGTTGTCCCAACACCTTGAGCAAAGCCAAGCGCACTGCCAAGGCCGCCGACATTTGCTCTCCCCCGGAAAGGCTGGCAAACCGTCGTTTGGGGCTGCCGGCTTCTTGAACGCGGATCTCATAATCGGCTTCCCAGGTCAGGGTGACGTTGGGACGGTTGAGAATTTCTCGGAAGAGGTGATCGGCAGTATGGTTGATCTGCTGCAGGTAGTATTGGGTAATTTGAGGGCCGGCTTTTCTATAGGTATCTCGGCTAAACTTGATAAAGCGGTGTAGGCGTTCTTTCTCAGTTTTTTCTGCCTCGACTTGCTTTAAGCTTGCCTTGGTCTGTTCCAATTGCCGCAACTTTTCCTCAATTTTGCTCAGTTGAGGAGCTAGGCTCTCCAGTCGGGCCTGGGCTTCGGCTTTTTGAATTTCGGTGGCCTGCAGAAGGGATCGAAGGCGCTCATGCTCCTGCGGTTGATACAGAGCAGCCAAGGGATCCCGTGCTGCGCGAAGTTGGGAAAGCTGAGTTTGCAGTTGCTGCCGCTGGGCGTTTAGCTCGGCCAGTTCCTGTTCCCGTTGGGGAAGCAATTTGGCGATGGGTTCTGCCTGCAGATAGCGCTCGTGATCTAAACGGTATCGTTCGCGTTCTTCCTGCAGGGATCCCAGCTCTCGATCCAGATGCTCCGTTTGGCATAGGGCCTCCTCGATAGGGTTGAGTGCGGCCTGTAAATCCTGAAGCTGCTGCAGGCAGTCGGCCTGCATTTGTAAATACTGCTTTTCCTGTTTTAGCTCTGCTTTGAGCCGTTCGGCTTGACTTCTGGGATCCCCCAGAGATTTTAAGGTTTTGGCGGCTTTTTCAATTTGGGCTTGCAGGTCATCTTTGGATCCCTCTGTTTGTTCCCAGCGGTCGATCTGGGCTTGTTTTTCTTGCTTGGCTTTCTGGATTTGATCTAGGGCCAACTGGGCCGCTTGGAGTTCATCTTGCCGTCGGGGCAAACTTTGGGCAAGAGGCTGCATGCGGATAAAGGTCTCGTAGTTGTTGCGGTGCCGGCCTTGTTCTTCCCGCAAGGCTGCAATTCTTTCATCCAGATCTGAAAGCGGTTGCAGCTGCTCTTCTAGGGCTTGTATCTGCTGTTGGAGTTGCTGAACATGGGCCGCTATTTGTTGATATTCTTGCTCAACCCTAGACTTGCGGCTGAGATCTCTTTCCAAGCGCTGGATTTGCCCTCTGGGATCCCCCAGTTCTTGCAGCGCCTGGCCAATTTCCTGTTGTTGCCGAAGGAAGGTGGGCTCAGCCTCAAGATCCCAGTGAAGATCATCAATTCTGCTTTGTCGTTCGGCTTGCAACTGCAGCAGTTGCTGAATTTGGGCTTGTAAATCGGGTATTTGTGCGGTTAGGCCGAGCAAGGGCTGCAAAGTCCTGAGTTGTTTTTGGATGTTGGACAACTGCTGACGAAGTTGGGGCTCGGAAGTTTGGGGAGCCAGATCCTGCAAAATCTGATGGATGGACTGGAGCAACTGTTGGCTGAGTGCTGAAGATCGAGTGAGTACCTCTGGGATCCGCTGCCACAGAGATTGAAGTTGGGGATAGTTGTGTCGCTGCGCTTCCAATTCGTCCAGAAGTTGCCGGATGCTGTGATGGTGTTGAGCCAATTGATCCGAGCCCTGCTCAAAAAGGGCTTGTAGCTCCTGTTGAAATTGACGAGCTGCGGCAATGCGGCTGAGCTGAGTTTGCAATCGCTCCTGTTGAGTTTCGAGCGCAGGAATGGCGGCTACCCGCTCCAAATCCGCCTGCCGTTGTCTCAGTTGGAGCTGCAGTTGTTGCAATTGGACTTGGCCTTGTTCCTGCTCCGTTTCCCGTTGTTTGAGTTCAAGGCGCAGAGCCTGAAAGGAAGCCAACTTCTCGCCAAGTTGGGAGTGGCGCTGCTCCAGGGAGGCCTGCCGTTCACACAGGGGTTGCAGCTCAAGTTTTTCCGCCTCCATTTTTTGGAAGATCTGGAGTTGTTGCTGATATTCGGATCCCTGCAGCTCCAATCGATGCAGTTGATGTTGCAAAGTTTCCCGTTGAGCCAGTAAAGTTTGTCGGGTTCGCCGCAGCGCTTCCTGCTCTGCAATGAGGGTTTCCAACTGCAAATAACGGTTGTAGGTCAATTGATGCTGCCGACATATGGCCCGGGCCTGTTCAGCTTCTTGCACTCGGCTTTGTAGCAGTTGACAGCGCTCGGCGTGGGCTGTCCATTCTGCCTGGATCTGTTCCCATTCGCGGTGCAGGTGTAGCAACGTGTTGAGCTGTTGAGTCCAATAGGTCTGCTGACGCTCTAGCTCCTCTTGGGCCTGAATTTGCGGGGTTAGCTCCTCTAGCTCCTGCTTCCAGCGCTGCTGTTGGCTTAACTTTTCTTGAAGTCTTGCCAATTGGTTTTCGATATGCTGCTTTTGCGAGAGCAAAGCATCCCGCTGTTTCAGCCACTCCAAGCGTTGCTGTTGCTGTTTTTCCAGCTCCCGCAAGCGAGCTTCTGTGGCCAAAAAATGCTGAGATCCCTCCCAGTATTGCTGTTGCTGCGCTTGAGCTTGCCTGGCCTCTGCCCATAACTTTTCTGCCTGCTCAAGAGATACCTGAAGCAGGGATCCCTTTTGCTCCAGTTGGGCAATCTGGTGATCTAAAGTTTGGATTTGCTCAAGCCATTTCTCCAGTCGCTCGATCTCAAGCTTAACCTGATCCAGAGTGTGGATCGATTGACTCAAGCGCTCTTGCCAATAACTCAGTTCTTGTTGGATTTTCTGCCGCTCTGCTTGCAGCGGATCCCACTCCTGTAGCTGTTGGCGGAGCAATTCAATTTGATGATTAATGGCCTGAATCTGCGCCTCGCTGTATTTTTCGACCGCCAACAGGTCTTTGGCTACCTGCTGGTACTCTTCCACCTTTAAGATGCGATCGAAAACTTCTTTGCGATCTCGACCGGTTTTGAGAAAGTCTGCCGTGAAAGTCCCTTGGGGCACCCCAATCGTTGTGGCAAAGAGCCGCGCCAGGTCGGTACCGGCAGGTACGCCCAAATGTTGCCTCAGCCACGGCAGCACATCGGACTTGCGCTCATACTCTAGGCGCTGCTTCAGCTGGGGATCAAAGAGACGATATCCCTGCGTTACGCTGCGGCGAACATCGTAGGTGCGCTGATCCCATTGGGAGATAAATTGCACAGTCACCACTGCGTCGTTGGCCCCGGAGCGAATGATTTCTTCTTGGCTGTAGGGGCAGTAGTCGAACAAAACCCAGGCAATGGCTTCCAAAATGCTGGTCTTGCCCGCTCCGTTTTCTCCGCAAATGGCGTTAATACCTGGCTCAAACGTGAAGACGGCATCCTCATGAGATTTGAAGTTTTGTAAAGCGAGAGAGAGGATCCGCATAATCAGTCTTCTGCTCCCCAAAAAGCTCCCCTTAGGTGAGCATACACTTCAGATTCTCCTTGCCCATCCAAAACCTTTTCTTTAAGATCCAGAAGCAGCCGCGCTAGCTCTTCACTGCGTTTGCGGTAGTGGGCATGGCTGCTCAGCAGATCCCTGTAGATTTTCTCTTCGATTTGTAGCCTCTGCCCCTCTTCTTCCAAGGAAAGGGCAGCCGACCCGAGCTCTAAAGTATTGGCCTCAAAACGAAACAGAACCAGCAAGGCGCCGGTAAGCTGCTGAATTTGACACTGTAGGGCGCGGCTATCCAGCTCATGCTTGGCGAACCCCACCTGTCCCACCAGCCGCAACTCCACCATCGGCTCCATCTCACTTTCCTGAAGGCGGGATCCCTTGGCCAGGGCAATGGCTGCTGCGGCAATTTGTTCGGGGGTTTCTCTGCCCTTGGCCTCCAGATAGAGCCGGCGACGAGGCCGCTGATGGTAATCCTGTACCAACTCCGCTTGTGGCGGGCCATCTCCCCAGCGGACGCGGTAGGCCCCCCGTTGGAAGTCCCATTCGGCAGTGCTGTTGGCCTCCAGGGATCCCGGATTGAAGATCCACCCGCCCTCGGAATAGCTTTTGTGAATGTGTCCCAAGGCCAGGTAGCCCACCCCCGCCTCCCGCAGGGGCAGCAGATCTTTGTAGCGCAGAGCGCCTTGGTAACGGGCAATTTGGCCCTCTAGACCGTGGTGGAACATCAACACCACCCGTTCTGGGCCGGGGGGCAACCGTCGAATGGCCGCCGCCAACTGCTCAATCGACCGAGGGGCTGCCGATCCGTACCACTGGGATCCGATCACCCGCACCCCACAGGGCAAATCCAGATACCCTCCCCGCCGGCCCGACCAGGGACGCAGCTCCAGTCCTTCTTCCCCTTCCTCAGGCTCCAGCAATATCAGCTCCCCGTGATCGGCCAAGTACCTCAGCCAACTGGTTTTCACGCCATAGGGGCGATTGTCGTGGTTGCCCTCGATGGCCAACACCGGAATCCCGGCCTGCTGCAGCTCCCGCAAGACGATCTGGGCTTGGTTGAGAACGCCGGGCTGAATCTGCCGATGCTCGAACAGATCTCCGGCGATGAGCACAAAGTCCACCGGATCCTGAATGGCATAGCGCCGGACAACATCCCGAAAAGCCAAAAAGAAGTCCTTGCTCCGCTCCGGGCTGTCGTAGCGGTCATAGCCCAGATGCACATCGGCCAGGTGTAAAAATGTGCAGGTTGAGCAGGCCATCCCCAGAGCACCTCGGCAAATTGTCCACAGTTTAGCAAACCCATCTTGTTCCCTACCCAAGATATAGGGATCCCTTCCTCTCAATCATCGGGTTCGCCCCGGCTATCTCCACTAGGGGTAGGTGCCGGCTGAGGATCTGAAATGGGCAGCTGCCCTGCCATCCAGAACGGCGAGAGTTCCCTAAGTGGAATTGATCAAATCCGCAATATTGTGCTTCATCTTGTTGCAAATGTTATCGAGGGGCAGATCATTGGGATCCCGGCCGAAGGGGTTTTCAATTTCGATGCCGATCTCTTCAACGCCAAACAACATAAAGCTCAGCCATCCCACAATGGGGCCGGTCATCCAACCCAAACCTTCCACCATCTGAAACGGCAAAGATAAACAGTAGAGCAATAACAACTGCTTCAAGTGCAGGGCATAAGCCATGGGCATTGGGGTCATGAGAATGCGCTCGCAAGCCCCCAGCGCATCCACCATGCTGTTGAGCCGCTCCACCATGATCGTGAGCTGGTAGACCTCAACGCGGCCCTTTTGGTATTGTCGCTGTAAGTAATCTCCGATCCAAAGGGCAATTTGCAAGGGGGGGTGTTTGAGGCTTTGGAGACGTTGCAACTGCTCCGGGCTGAGGAGGGGCTGAATCTCATCCAGCAAAGGTTCCTGGCGCAAGTGCTGTTTCATGGCCATGGCAAAGGCGGGCAACAGATATAGAGTTTGGATCTTCTCTTCTCGGTCGCCGGGCTGCTTTTCTTCAATGGCTACCCAAATCAGGCGGGCCAAATTGCGCACGTCATTCACCACGGATCCCCAGGCTTTCCGCCCCTCCCAGAACCGTTCGTAGGCGGTGTTTGTCCGAAACACCAGCATCAAACCCAAAACGATGTTGGGCACAAACGCCACCAACGACGACAGCGCCAGGGGCAGCCCCAGCTTATACAGAATCGAAACCAGCACTCCGACCAAGCCGCAGGTAAAGGCGCGGGGCAGCACTGCCGGCACAACTGATCCTTGCAACTGCAGGGCCAGTCGAAACCAACGCAGCCCCTCTCCTGCAAGATACTTGCGAAGAACCATAGTGCAGCGTCGGCAAGCTTGCCCTCTAATCCTACAGCCTGCCGCCCTAGAGGGGATCCCTTGCCCGCCTATCTTGAAAAGCGACGAGGGTAGCCTGTTAGAGATTTTTCAGTTCGAGATTCTGTAAATGTCAAGCAATGCCCAGGCAAACTTCACGAACAACTTCCAGAACCCGAAGGTACTGTGGTACACTCTCAGCCAAGCAACAAATTCAACGCCGTTCTGCGATACCTCGACATGGCTGGAGTCCTCAAGCTCGACATTCGGGAATCGGCTGAAGAGCTCAAATCTCTACTTGGCAAGCAGTCCACACCGACCGGCAAGGAGCGGGTTCAAGCTCTTTACCTGCTCAAGATTGGGAAAGTCAAGACGATGACAGGCTTGGCTGAAATTCTGGGGCGGGACATCTCAACGATTTTTCGATGGTTTCAACGCTACAAGGCCAGGGGGCTAGAGGGCATGTTGACGGTGCCCCGCAACCAAGGGCGCAAACCCCTCATCCCCAAGCCGGTTTTGGAAATCCTCAAGCAGGAGCTGCATCAGCCTGGCCGATTCCGTACCTACAGCGACATCCGCGAATGGCTGCGGGAAACGCACGGTGTGGATGCTTCCTACAAAGTTGTGCATGAAACGGTTCGCTACCGTCTTAAGGTGCGCTTGCGGGGATCCCATGCTAAGCGGCGCAAGAGCGGGGGACAAACTCCCCAGCCATCCCCCCATCTCTCTTGATCAGGGCTGGGCGGCAGGGATCCAGAAACTGCTCTGCAGCAGAGGCGGGCCTGTGGGGGATTCGCTTCCTCCTGCCGGTTCAAGGGTGACGAGAAGGCGGGTCGGCTGCTCAGAATGGAGGGGTTGACTGAGCCATTGCAGGGATCCTTCCCCGTTGACGGCAAAAGTGCCGGCGTTTTCCAGCAGTCGTCCCCCTCCCTGGATCTCCGACTCCAGCCACAGTTGATAGGTGCTCCCTGGGGGGGCGGGAGCCATCTCCGAGGCCAAGAGCAGCACCTGCTTGGCATGGGGCGACCAGAGGGCTTGCACCAACAGGGGAGTGCTGAAGCTGGGATCCCGCAGCAGGGTTCGCTGCACCTGCGGTTGTCGTTGCCACTCTTGGTAGAGCCGTTGAACTGCCACCGACTCTCCCTCGATGGGGGATCCCCACTGCCAGCGCAGCCGCCAGTAGGCCGCTGTTATGGCTACCGCGTAGATCCCCAGCACTGCCAGGCTGCCCCAAAGGAGACGTCGCGGCCCCAGAGGGGCTGAGGTTTGAATGGAGAGGGGGACAGGTAGCCAAGCCCAACGCCGCAGCCGTTCCCTAGCCTGAAAGGCTGTCAACTCGTAGAGCCACAGGGCCACTGAGCGATCCCGCTGCAGGTCAAAGGCATTGGCGTGTTTCCAGCAGAACTCGAACACCTGCCGCACCACCTCTTCCGCCTGGTGAGGTTGCTTGAGAATGGCCAAGGCAATATCCAGCAGGCGCTTCTGATAGCGATCCTTGAGCAAGAAGTGGCTGCGGCGATCCCGCAGTTGGATCTGGCGCATTAACTCGAAATCGGTCAGCTCAGCCATACCACCTCTGGGGCATCCGATGGGCCCATCCAGGCTGATCCTGGCTCAGCCGGTAGCGCCGGGCCGGGAAACTTTCCAGAACTATACACTAGCCCTGGATCTGGCTCCCTTGCGAGCTGACTTTACTTCTGATCGAAGCTGGCTTGGATCCCCCCTCTCGACAAGATCCCCAGTTGCGGCAGCACGTCCCTGGCAGAAGTTGGGATCCCACCCCTCTCCGCGACCCTCAGGCGGCATCCTTCTCCACCACCTTCTCCACCTTTTCCGTGCCGGCAGGCTCGTCATCGCTGCTGGGGTTGTTCATCTCTTGTTTGAAACTCCGCAACGCTTTGCCAAAGGCGCTGCCCAACTCCGGTAGCTTCTTGGGGCCAAACACGACCACCGCGATCACCCCAATCACGGCCAGCTCTGGCAGGCCCATGCCGAAGATGCTCACGGCCAGGATAGGTTCGCTCGGCAGCAGGATAGTCATAAGTCCCCAAAACCTGAAAAGTAGAACAGACGGATCAACCCAGCTTGCAAGGGATCCATCCGTCCCACTCTAACAAGTTCTTCTCCCATGCAGAAAGGGTGTGGAAAGGGATCCCCTTCTCCCATCCTGCCCCCGGCCCACTCAAGACATAGGATGGTGCTATCTTTTGCCGATTCCTGGGATCCCTTGCCCGATTCTCCTGTTTAAAAGTTTAAAAAAAGCCATGCCTGTCCC
>NZ_JANSHS010000233.1:0-8984 GCF_047461695.1 Synechococcus sp. R6-7 | reverse complement strand
AGCAGTGTTCAGCGTAAATGTATCAGCAACAAAAGGTCGCCTTCTCTCTTTCCCAGATCCTGGCGGAAGCTGAGATTGGATAGGTGCTGCCTTTTCCTCCGAAACTGAGCTCTATCTCCTGCCCAATAGGGATCCCATGAGGTTGAAAGCCCTCATTTGATTTTCCTTGCCACACCCTAAAGTTCTCTGGAAGGATGTATACAATGCAGGGATCCAGTGGCCAGTCAGGGGGATCCCTTGGGTCGGGCTCATGGCTTGAGTTTGAGGGGATGTTCTCGGGTCATCCAAAGTGAGAGGGAACTTGAGAAAAATGCAAACTACTGTTTCAGTTTCCACACACTTCTCCACATCCGGAAAGCTTGCTTAGAGATTGAGTTAGAGTGTTTCCAGTCGGTTCCTGCAGTATGCTGCCTTTTCAGGAGGGCAAGACATGAAAGTTGGAGATCGGGTGCGGGTGCGTACCAGCGTGATCGTCTATCACCACCCGGAACATCGCAATCAACCTTTTGACCTCAAAGGTATGGAAGGGGAACTGAAGGCCGTGCTTCGAGATTGGAATGGCCGCCCGATCAGCGCCAACTTTCCCTTTCAGGTGCAGTTTGACAACAAGTTCCGTGCGCATCTCCAAGCTGATGAGCTAGAGGTGGTTGAGCCGGCCAACTCTGAAGAGCCCGCCGGGACGGCGGCCTAGTTAAGGCCCAGCAGCGTGCGGTTGGTTTCCAGAATTGGCCTGATCAACTTGGCTTCCTCGGGGGTGAGGTAATGGGCTATCACCTCTTGCAGAAAGCGATAGGTGGCCTCGCAACTGCGTTGGGTGCGGAAGGCTCGCATCAGTGTTTGGAACCAGTAGAGAAATCGATCTTTGTAGCGCTGCTCATCATCCAAGAGCATGGCTAAGGCCGAAAGGCGCAGAACCCGAACGGTGTCAGCTTTCCACTTGTTGCTAAAGTCTTCCACCCCTCGCATGAGCAAGTAGGGATCCAGCGCGCGCATTTTCATCTCCACATCCCGGATGATCTGGGCCTCCGCCGCCTGAATCTTGCGATAGGCGCTCAGGCGTAGGTCAAAGGAGGCTAGATAGGTCTCCATGAACTGCAGCTCTTCATCCCTGAGATACCGTCCGTCGGCAGTGATGCTCAGTTCGCGCAGTTGAGTCAGCATAGGGATCCCTGGGCAAGCTGGAATGAGAATGGAAAAAACACCACCTGTTCTGACTGACGGTCCAGCCTTGGTCTCTCAATCCTATCCCCAAACTCCCGGCCAGAAGAGCGGGATTGCAGGGATCCCCGGCAACCCTCTCAGTCAGGTTAATATTAATTAACAGTCTGTTGCTGCAAGAACCCACCCGACCCCAGATTGTTACCCACAAGTCGCCATCTGCGAGTTCGATTCAAAAACACCCTTTGGGAGGAAACACTTCCGTGAGTCAGAAAGGTAAAAACAAGAAATGGAGAAGCGCGGGGTTATATGCGCTACTGGCCATCGTCTTGATCTCTTTAGCCACCACCTTCTTGGGTACCCGCCCGGCTGAGCGTTTGGAGATCAGCTACTCCGACCTGATCAGCCGTGTTGAACGGGGCGAGGTCAGCAAAGTTTTGGTGGAGACGGCCCCGGATGGTCGCCAAGTTGCCATTGCCGAGGCAGAAATCAACAACCGCGCCACCCCAGTGAAGGTGAATCTGCCCCCCCTTACCCCTGAGTTTGAGAACACCCTGGTTGCCAACGGGGTGGAGCTGGCGGTACGCCCTGTTCAAGAGGAGGGGCTACTTGGGCGCATTCTCAGCACCTTCTTCCTGCCGGTTTTGCTCTTGCTGGGGCTCTTTTTCCTGCTGCGGCGGGCTCAAAATGGCCCAGGCAGCCAAGCTCTCAACTTCGGCAAATCCAGGGCACGGGTGCAGATGGAGCCGAAAACCCAGATTACCTTCAACGATGTGGCCGGCATCGATCAGGCCAAGCTGGAGCTGGCAGAAGTGGTGGATTTCCTGAAAAATTCAGAGCGCTTCACCGCTTTGGGAGCCAAGATCCCCCGCGGGGTATTGCTGGTGGGCCCGCCCGGCACCGGTAAGACCCTGTTGGCCCGCGCCGTAGCCGGAGAGGCGGGTGTGCCCTTTTTCTCCATTTCCGGCTCCGAGTTTGTGGAGATGTTTGTCGGGGTCGGCGCTTCTCGCGTGCGGGATCTGTTCGAGCAGGCCAAGCAAAATGCTCCCTGTATCGTCTTCATCGACGAAATTGATGCGGTCGGTCGCCAGCGGGGAGCTGGCTTGGGAGGTGGCAACGACGAACGGGAGCAGACCCTGAACCAGTTGCTCACCGAGATGGACGGTTTTGAGGGCAACTCCGGCATTATCGTCATCGCCGCCACCAACCGACCGGATGTGCTGGATGCGGCGCTGCTGCGGCCTGGCCGGTTCGATCGCCAAGTTACGGTGGATCGCCCCGATTTTCAGGGCCGGCTAGAAATCCTCAAGGTGCACGCCCGCGGTAAAACTCTGTCTGCGGATGTGGATCTGGAGAAATTGGCCCGCCGTACCCCTGGGTTTACCGGCGCCGACTTGGCCAACCTCCTGAACGAAGCAGCCATTCTGGCAGCCCGCCGCAACCTCACCGAGATCTCCATGGACGAGATCAACGACGCGGTGGATCGGGTGTTGGCCGGCCCAGAGAAGAAGGATCGGCTGATGAGCGAGCGGCGCAAGGAATTGGTGGCCTACCACGAGGCGGGCCATGCCCTGGTGGGATCCCTTCTGCCCAACTACGATCCCATCCAAAAAGTGACGATCATCCCCCGGGGACAAGCAGGTGGCCTCACCTGGTTCATGCCCAGCGATGACGACATGGGACTAACCACCCGTGCCCATCTGAAGAACATGATGACCGTTGCCTTGGGTGGGCGCGTGGCCGAAGAAGTGGTCTATGGAGAGTCGGAGATCACCACAGGGGCAGCCAGTGACCTGCAGCAGGTGGCCCGCATCGCCCGCAACATGGTGACCCGCTTCGGTATGAGCGATCGCCTGGGAAATGTAGCCCTGGGCCGCCAATACGCCAACATTTTCCTGGGCCGGGAGATCGCCGCAGAACGGGATTTCTCGGAGGAAACAGCAGCCCTCATCGACGAAGAGGTGCGGCGGCTGGTGAACGAGGCCTACCAACGGGCTACCTACTTGATTCGAGAAAACCGCGCCCTCTTGGATCGGATTGCCCGCCGCCTGGTAGAGGCCGAAACCATCGATGGGGAAGAGCTGCAGGCCATCATCGACAACTCTGAGGTGGTGATGTTGCCCCCCGAAGAGGAGCCAGAACCGCTGACTCTGCCTATGGCCGTCAACGCCAGCGCCTAGTCTCTTTTCCCCAAGCGCAAACTTGGGATCCCTGCTTTTCCTCTTGAGGAGAGAGGGATCCCAATGTTTTGTATGATTTGCGCTGGGAGAGGGGGAGTCCACCCTAGCCGGCAACAGCCGAACCCAACAAAGTCCGGCTCGCCTCTGCTTCCAGGGGCTGAGGCTCGTAGATTTTCAGCACGTACTCCGCTACCATGCGGTCGGTGTTGAAAACGGGGTTGAGGGTGCGGATGGCCTCCTTCATGCGGGCAATCCAACGACGTGGGATCCCTTTCTCATCCCGGTCGTAGAACATGGGGATCACCTCATACTCCAACAAGTCGTAGAGGGAGTTGGCGTCCAAGTCGTCTTGGGCAGCGGGATCCAGACCTTCGATTTCTTGGCCAATAGCCCAGCCATTGCGACCGTTGTAACCTTCCGGCCACCAGCCATCCAGCACCGACAAATTCAATCCCCCGCTGAAGCCCACCTTTTGTCCTGAGGTGCCGGAGGCCTCCAGAGGGCGTCGCGGGTTGTTCAGCCACACATCGACCCCCTGCACCAAATTGCGAGCGACATAGGCATCGTAATTTTCGATGAAGGCGACCCGGTTGGCCACCTCAGGCCGGTTGGACCATTCCACCACCCGCTGGATCAGGCGCTTGCCCCCTTCATCCCGGGGATGGGCCTTGCCGGCGAAGATAATTTGCACAGGGTACTCTTTGTTGGTGAAGATGCGGGTAATTCGCTCCAGATTTCGCAGGATCAAATCTCCTCGCTTGTAGGTGCTGAAGCGGCGGGCAAACCCAATCGTCAAGACCTTGGGATCCAGCAACTGGTTGACCGCTTGGATGCGCTCATTGCTTTCGCCGCGATTGCGCCGGGCCCGCAACACCCGGTGACGGGTAAAAGACACCAGCCGCTCCCGCAGAGCTTCTTTGCGCCGCCACAGTTCTTCATCTGGGATCTCTTCCACCTTGGCCCACAGTTCCGGGTCTGACACCCGCTCCGGCCAATCGGGGCCCAAGTACTGGTCGTAGAGGTTCCAAAAAAGAGGGGAAACCCAGGTACGGGCGTGAACCCCATTGGTAATGGAGCTGATGGGCACCTCATCCACCGATCGCTCAGGGTAGAGCACATGCCACATTTCGCGAGAAACCCGTCCGTGGAGCTTGCTTACCCCATTGGCTGCCCGCGCGTACCGCAAAGCCAGCACCGTCATGTTAAAGCGCTCCCAGGGATCCCCGGTGCGCCGAGCTCCCAAGGCCAAAAATTGTTCCCGCGTCAGGCCAAGTTGAGGCCAGAAGGAGGCAAAGAACGCATCCATCTCATTGGGGCTAAAGGCATCGTGGCCAGCCGGCACCGGTGTATGGGTAGTAAACACACATTTTTCCCGCACCTTGGCCTCCGCCGTCTCGAAGGGGGTGCCCCGCGCCACTTCCTCCCGCAGCAACTCCAGCGTCAGGAAAGCAGCGTGCCCTTCATTCATGTGATAAACCATGGGATCCAAACCCAACTGGCGCAGCAGACGCACCCCACCGATACCCAGGATGCACTCTTGGGCAATGCGAGTATCGGTGCTGCCCCCGTAGAGGTGGGCGGTAATCCAGCGGTCGATGGGGTCGTTCTCCGGCAGGTCGGTGTCCAGCAGAAAAAGAGGTACCCGGCCCACGTCCGCCCGCCAGGCCCGCGCCTTCACCAACCGCTGCCGCATCGCCACTTCCACCAACAGAGGGCTGCCATCCGGCTGGCGCACCAGAGTCAACGGCAGAGACTCAAACTCAGAGTCTTCGTAAAGCTCCCCCTGCCAGCCATTGTTGTCCAGGCGCTGTTGGAAGTAGCCCTGACGGTAGAGCAACCCGATGGCCACCAGGGGCACCCCCAAATCTGAAGCCGACTTGAGGTGATCGGCGGCCAACATACCCAGCCCGCCAGAGTAGGTGGGCAAAGACTCGTGCAAGCCGTATTCGGCACAGAAATAGGCAATAGGACGCTGCCAGTCGTAGGTTTTCATGGTGCGCTTGGCCCAGGTATCCTCAGCCGTCATGTACTGCCGATAGGACTGCACCATCCGGTTCAACGTGTTGAGGTAGTTCACATCGGTGGCCAAGGCTGCCAACCGCAAGTAGGAAACCTCCTCCAGCATGCGCACCGGGTTGTGGGAGGTTTTTTCCCACAGGGCGGGATCCATTTCCCGGAAAATGGTGAGGTGATCGGGGTTCCAGGTCCACCAATAGTTGCGGGCGATCTCGCACAGGGGCGTGAGCGCTTCCGGCAGCACCGGACAACGTTCGGGAAAAGCAGGAGCTAAGGTGGCAATGGACATAGGACAGATACCTGGGGTTAAAGTTATGGGCTCGAAAAAGAAGAGGTAGAGGTCGATCCTGGTAAACGTATCTCAATTATTATTGAGCCGATCCTGAGGATTCTGAGGGGGGAATTCAAGATCTCTACAAAATCTTCAGGGGACGTAACCCAAATTTTCCAGGGCTTCTCCCGATCTTGCCACAGCAGCGCGGAGCCTTCAAAAGCAGCGTTCACAGGCAGCCCAGCTTTCGATTCCGGCAGAAGCTGCCCGTCTATCTTCAGAGATGGTGCAACATTAGAGTTAACTCAAAGTTAACAAAATCTACAGAACCCCAACGAACCCTTGGGGAACCCCTCCGGTTCAATTAAAATGCTGCTTCTCATAAGCTCTTAAAAACTGCAGCTACTTTTGCTACCAATCGATTATTTTGTTGGCTTCTCCTTGAAGTTGAGCCTTAACGTCCTTCCACCACTGCCAGACTGGTGTTGCGGTAGTAGTGGCTGAGGATCTGTTGGTAAGAGTAGTTTTGGCTGGCCAGGGCGGCAGCTCCCCACTGGCTCATGCCCACCCCGTGCCCGTAGCCCCGCCCATGAATCTCAAAGAAAGCTGGGAATGTCCCTGCCACAGGAGCCAAGCTGGCTGTAGTGGCGGCCTCTCCGCGTGGACTAATGGCAATCTTTGTGCTGCGCAACCCTAGAGCCCGACGAAAATCGCCAGCACTGAGATCTTTGATTCCTTGGGATCCCGTCAAGCGCACCGTGATCGCCCGTCCCCACGGGGAGCTGCGCAGCACCTCAACAGAACGAATAGCCCCGATCCCGGCAGCCAACTGCTGAATCTGCTGGGCAGGAACGGTGGCCGTCCAGCTAAACACCGGTGAGTGCTGATCGAAATCCGGCACCCCCTGTAAGTAGGGCCGCGACTCTAACCAGACATTGCCTGCATCATCCGTATGTCCCCCCGCAGAGGAGTGGAAAACCGCATTGATCAACTGCCCCTGGTGGATGAGAACCTGCCCGGCGGTCTCACGGGCAGCCGCTTGGGTACGGCTGGATTCGGCAGCCACTCCCTTGTAAACCTGCCAATCAATCCCGTTTCCTAAGTCAAAAGGCTGCTGGGAACGGCGACTGCGGTGGTAGAGGGCATAGGTGCGGGAGGCCACGGCTTGGGCTTTGAGAGCCTCCATGGGAAAACGGTGTCCCATCTCGCTGCCCACCACGCTGGAAACGTAGTCTTCCAAGCCAACTTGGTTGATGGCAATCACCCCACGCTCGCCGGGGATCAACTCCACCAAGCCACGGTACCAATTCTGGTCGATAAACACCAACCCATCGGGGACAGTGGGCTGCAGGTAAAGACGTTCTCCCTGTTGGCCGGCCAAACTGACTGCTGAACCCGAACGGCTGGCCTGCAGCGGTTGCATGGCCTGCACCTCTGCCAGCGGCTGTCCCTGGGCATTCAATAGGCGGGCTCCGGTAGAGCTGCCGACGGTGACCTGGGGCTTGTTGACGGCAATACCCACCCGCAGCAGCACCCGTGCCTGCACCGGAAAGGTCAAGCACAGCCAAGCCCAAACCAGAAGGGCAATACTCCTAAGCCAAGCTGATGGGAGAGGAGAAAAGGAGAGGGCAATAGTCACACACCAATCCTCTGGGAAAGAGTATCACAGCCGGCGAGGGATCCCGGACAAGTCGGGTTCTCAGAATCTGGACATAACCAACCTCAACACCTCAGGCAGCCACCGCCCCTCGGACAGCCTTTTTTGGGGCTGGTGCAGGACGCGAGTGAGGACCAGCCGAACCCGATATGACAGTATCAAAAACCTCTGGCGGATGCACGACCCCAGCCCGTTCTTTTTGCCCCCAATTTCTTCCTCAGGTTGTGCGCGGGATCCCGCGGCGGCGGCAAAACCACTGCTGCAATAGGCGTCGACACTCGACCTCGCAAACTCCGCCGATGATCTCCGGGCAATGGAAGCTGGCAGCAGAAGCTGGCAAATTGAGCACGCTGCGCAGTGCTCCGGCCTTGGGATCGTCTGCACCGTAAACCACCTGAGCCAGCCGCGATTGGCTGATTGCCCCGGCACACATGGGGCAAGGCTCAAGCGTGACGTACAGCCGACAGCCCTGCAGCTGCCAATCGCCCAAGCGCTGCCCTGCCTGCCGTAGGGCCAGAATCTCCGCATGGGCCGTGGGATCCCGATCCCGTTCCCGCCGGTTGCTGCTCAAAGCCAGCAACTTTTCCCCTGGCCCCACCACCAGAGCGGCCACCGGCACCTCTCCAGCTTCTCCTGCTTGCTTAGCTTCTCGCAAGGCCAACTGCATCCAGGCGCGGTGGCGCTGCCACGGATCCCGCCCCTGTGGCTCGGAGGAATGGAGCATACTCGGATCCCCGATCATTTTGGGCGTTTCGAGCACTGCCTCTGTCCGCAAGATTTGCTAGGGTAAGCACACATACCCCGAACATCCAAAAGTAAAGAGTAGGAATAGATAGAATAGACCAGGAGTGAACTGGGTCTTGATGGCGTAAGTCGGGGGAGCGGGTTCACGCCTTTTGAGTCTTGGCGATACGGCTTAGCTTTGGGAGGGAGCATGGCGCGGATTCTACGGCATACACTTTTGGCGATGGCTCTGTTTGGTGGAGGCGTCGCAGGTGGGGTCTGGCTATCGTCTCGAGCGGGGCAGGAGTGGTTACAGCAAACTCCCCTGATCACTTGGACGCGACGGGCCGGTGAGGGAGTGGGATCCCTTTTGCCCTGGTCTGAGCCCCGCCCTGAGGCTGCGAATTCTGCCCCTCCCGCTGATGCCGTCCGGCCTTCCAATTTTATTGCTGCAGTCGCCCAAAAGGTCGGCCCAGCGGTGGTGCGCATCGATGCCACCCGCACCGTGTCGAGGGGGGTCAACCCAGAACTGTTCAACCAGCCCCTGTTTCGCCGCTTCTTTGGGGATCAACTACCGCAGTTGCCGCAGGAGTTTCGGCAAGAAGGCACCGGATCGGGGTTTATCATCGACGCCAGTGGCCTGATCCTCACCAACGCCCATGTGGTGGAAGGCAGCGAGCGGGTCAGGGTTCACCTGCTGGATGGGCGCACCTTTGAAGGAGAGGTGAAGGGCTCAGATCCGGTTACCGATATCGCAGTGATCAAAATTGAGGGGGAGAATCTGCCCACGGTTACCCTGGGTAACTCTGACTTGGTGCGACCGGGGGATTGGGCTATTGCCATTGGCAACCCGCTGGGCCTAGACAATACCGTGACTGCCGGGATCATCAGTGCTGTTGGGCGCTCCTCCGGGCAAATTGGAGCTGTCAACAAGCGGGTGACTTTCCTGCAAACGGATGCGGCCATTAACCCCGGCAAC
>NZ_JANSHS010000232.1:0-4568 GCF_047461695.1 Synechococcus sp. R6-7 | reverse complement strand
CGCATAGCGCGGGTGTCGGGTAGTTTACTAATTGCTTGTAATTGCTTGACTACCCGGTCTTGGGATCCCTCGCCAGGCTTAACCCAGTCGGCTGGGACTGAGTTGTCTCGGCTCTGTCCGGTACCAGGCGCAGGGGCGGGCCAAAGCGGCCAACCGCTACAGTGTTGTTCAGGGCCGGGATCTGGCGGATGGATCCCTGGCGTAGGCAGCGGTGTAGACGGCGCAGCAGGAAGAGGTCGGCTTCGGAGCACTCCTCTCGAAATAGCCTTACGTTAAGTTCGTGTTCCTGAGCAGCGGTGAGCAAACCGGTCATCATGGCGGTTTGAATGATCTGCTGCACGGTTATGGTTGTCGCTTCATCCATAGGTTTAGGCGATTGGATGGAGACCTTTTGCTGCTCTTATTCTCGACAAATCCCTCTGATATTGACTCCGCCAAATAGCGGATTCGATATGCGCGCTTTGTCATCTTTCCCAATGTTCAGGAAATAGGGCTTTCCAGGTATCCATTGACTTTCTGATCCATCCAGATCCTATTCAGGCGAAAAGCTTGAAATCCTTGCTTCACAAGCCTTTCCAATCGAAGTGGGAGCAGAGCCAACAATTGGATACGTAGGGATCCCATCCTCACTGCAGTACAAAATTAGACTCAACAGTGAGTTGCTTGAACTTGCCAAAGAGGTGCTGATCCCATGATTTTTCGAGCTGTTGTTTGAGGCCGTAACAGATATCTGTGGCAATACGGAACTGAGAAGCGATGTTCGTCACCGACAAATGGCGTAGGGTTGCTTGGCTTTTTGTCTGTACCTTGTCGGCAATGAAGGCATAGAGGATGAGCAACAGCCTTGTGTTAGGGTGGGGGCATTCTAGGGTGGCAATGGGCTGTGTCAGAAACTCCACAAAAAGTCGGCTGTGCTGTCCCTCTGGGCTGCTGTGGCTGCGGCTGTTTGGGCCTGCTGGCGGTGTTGGGCCTGGGGCTGGCGGGGGCAGGGATCCTGATCTGGAATGGGATCCGCACTTCGGGTGCCTATCGCACCTACCAGTTGGCGGTGGAGCAGCTCAAACAAAATGCTGTGGTGGTGGAACGTCTGGGGGAACCCTTGAGGCCGGGATGGCCCTCGCGGCTGCGTTTTCAGGAAGATGAGGAAGCCGGTTGGGTGTGTCTGTTCTTTTTGATTACAGGGGCCCAGCGCACCGGCGATGTGGTGGTGGAATCGGAGCGGGGCATGGCCGGCTCGGCATGGCAGTTGCGCCATCTGCAAGTGAAAGTTGACGGGGATCCGCAGGCCATTCAGGTCATCGAGGGGGAATCTCGGTGTGAAAAGGAAGAGTCGGATGGAGAAGCCCTGCCCCTGCAGCCAGAAGGCGACATCTAGGTAGCCGGATATGCTCAGCCGCGGGTAGAGTCAAAAGGACTCCGTCCCGCTGACGCGAACGGTTGTGGCCTTGTTGGATCCCTATGCGGTCGCTCCCTTACCTGCGCTTGCTGCTGCTGTTGGCGCTGTTGGCCTCGTTCACCGGGCTGATCGTCTGGCTGATCCAATCGTTTCTCGATCTGTACTACGCCACCCGCTACCACCCGATTTTGGGGGGGCTGTTGATTGGGGTGCTGGTGCTGCTGCTGCTGGTGTTTTTGGCCGCTGCCATCTACTACTTGTTTCTGTTTCGCCAACCCGCCCCCAGCAGGAGGGAAATTACCCAACCCCTTGCCTTGCCGGAGACGGCTTTGGAAAAGCGGAAAGCGGCGCAACAGAACTTGGCTCAACTGGAGGCGCAGCTAGCGCAAATCCAGGATGAAGTGGCGCGGGCAGCGCTGGCGGAGCGGTCGGCTCTGCTGGCCCAACAGTTGGCCCAGCCCCAGCTGAAGGTGGTGGTCTTCGGCACTGGGTCGGCGGGCAAGACTTCTTTGGTCAACGCGCTGCTGGGGCGGCGGGCGGGGGCGGTGGCGGCCACTCTGGGCACCACCCAGGCGGTGGCTTGTTACGATTGGAACTTGCCTGGGATCCCGCAGCCGGTGCAGATCCTGGATTGCCCCGGCATTTTGGAGATCGGCCCGGCAGGGGTGATGCGGGAACAGGAGGCGCAAGCCCAAGCCCAAGCTGCCGATCTGCTGCTGGTGGTGGTGGATGGGGATCTGCGCCAGTCAGAGGTGGATCCCTTGCGCCGGTTGATCGCCCTGGGCAAGCGGGCCTTGCTGATCCTGAACAAAGCGGATCGCTACACCTCAGAAGAACGGCAGATCCTCTTGCAACGCCTGCGGGAGCGGGTTCATCCCCTGATCCCACCTCAGGATGTGTTGATGGCTGCCGCTGCTCCAGCCCCTGTGCGGGTGGGATCCCAAACCTGGCGACCGGAGCCGGAGGTGGCGGCGGTGCGGGATCGCGTGCAGGCGGTGCTCTATGCCGAGGGGGGATCCCTGGCCTTGGACAATGCCCTGCTGCAATCGCAACAGTTGGGGGAAGAGGCCAAACGGATTCTCCAAGCCCAACTGCGCCGGCAGGCGGAGGAGGTGATCGATCGCTTTCAGTGGATTGTTACAGGAGTGGTGTTCGCCAACCCCATCCCGGCGGTGGATCTGCTGGCCATTGCCGCCATCAACGCCCAGATGGTGGTGGAACTGGGATCCCTTTACGGCTGCAAAATGAACCTGCAGCAGGGGCGGGAGCTGGCCTTGTCTCTGGCCAAAACCCTAGCGGGCTTGGGCTTGGTGGAAGGGGCGATCCAACTGACCACGGGGATCTTGGCCACCGTTGCCGAAGTGAGCGTCGTCGGTTTTCTGGCGACAGCCCCCATTCAGGCAGCCAGTGCTGGCTATCTCACCCGCATTGCCGGCAAGAGCTTCATTGAGTATTTCCAGCACAACCAAAGCTGGGGAGAAGGGGGGATGCAGGCGGTGGTCAAAGCCCAGGTGCAAAATACCCAAAAATCCGGTTGGCTCAAAGAGTTTGTCCGCGAGGCTTCCCGGCGCATCTTCCGAAATGGGATGGCCAACCCAAGGGATCCCTAATGGCCGCTCAGGGCAATATCCGTCGGCATGAAGGCCAGCTTCAGTTGCGCCACATAATCGGCGTAGCTCAGTGCCGGCCCAGTGTCCCAATCCGCCAAGCCATGCATGCACTTCGACCATTGAATGAAGGCGGCAGGATAGATATAGGCCAAACTGGGATCCTGCAAAACCTCTTTGGGCAGTGGAGAGGCCGACTTCAGCACTGCCAACAGAGCCGGCGGCTTGTGGAGAATCACGCGCGTGGCCTCAATCTGCTCTGGGGAAACCCTAAACTTGGTGGCGATAAACGGGATCACTCTGGAAATGGCCATCACCCAACACCAACCTCGCCTATAGAGGTAGGTTGCCCCCAAGCCGAGGGGCTGGCCTCAGGGATCCTACGGAGACCGGAAAAGGAGTGATGAACATTGGCGAGGATGGCCGTGGGCGGGCCTGGGATCCCCTTGCTTGGGGCCGCTGCTCCCCGTTATCCTAGTAAAGCTGAAAAATCTGGGGAAACAGTGAGCCGTGGCTAAAAAGAGCATGATCGAGCGGGAGAAAAAGCGCCAACGCTTGGTCGAGAAGTATCGGGAGAAGCGCCAACAACTGAAAGCGGCCATGGCCGATCCCAACATCGACCAGGCCACCCGCATGGAGCTGCACGCCCAACTGCAAAAACTCCCTCGGGCCAGCTCGCCCACACGCCTGCGCAACCGCTGCTGGAAAACCGGGCGTCCCCGGGGTTACTTCCGCGATTTCGGCCTGTGCCGCAACAGCCTGCGGGAAATGGCCCACAGAGGCTTATTGCCAGGTGTGGTCAAGTCTAGCTGGTAGTTGCCTGGCCTTCGCCGCTTGGTTATGCAGCCAAAACACCCTTTTGAGAGATCCTGAGTGGGCCTGCAACCTTTTCAGCTCTGTGACGAAGATCTCACCCCTGCAGTGGCAAAGGCCCTGGCCAGGGAACCTTACCTGGCCGTGGATACAGAAACAATGGGGCTGATCCCGCAGCGGGACAGGCTTTGCGTGGTGCAAATCGCCAACTCCGCCGGTGAGGTGGTGCTGTTGCGGCTGAGCCGCGGGGTAAAGCAGGCCCCCTTTTTGGCGCAGCTGCTGATGGCTCCAAGCATTGAAAAGATTTTCCACTACGCCCGCTTTGACCTGGCGATGCTGCGCTATCACCTGGGGATCCGGGCGTGGCCCGTCTTTTGCACCAAAATTGCCAGCAAACTGGCCCGCACCTACACCAGCAAACACAGCCTCAAAGATGTGGTGAGCGAGCTGTGCGGGGTCGAACTCAACAAAACTGCCCAAAGCTCCGATTGGGGAGCCGTCCACGCGCTATCCGCCGAACAGCTGGAATATGCCGCCAACGATGTTCGCTATTTGATCCCGGTGCGCCACAAGTTGGCGGAGATGTTACAGCGGGAAGAACGCTGGGAGTTGGCGCAGCAGTGTTTCCAACATTTGCCTACTTTGGTAGAGCTGGATCTGTTGGGCTTCAGTAACGTCTTCGAACATCAGTAGGCGGGGCTTTACTTGATAGACAGTCACCGAATTTTCGGGCTGGAGGCCCGCACCATAGC
>NZ_JANSHS010000231.1:0-4412 GCF_047461695.1 Synechococcus sp. R6-7 | reverse complement strand
GCATCAGCATGAGTGCGGGAGTATGTCACGACGGAAGGTGAGGCAGATGGGGGGCTGGCTCAGGCAAAACTGGCTGTGGCAACTGGGGAGAGCCCTTGTGGCTGTTTGGATCGGCTGGGCGGAGGGGAGCGCTGCCTGGGCGAGGGACATGGCGCCGGCTGCCCCTGGAGTCTCCTCTCCCCCTACTTTGCCCATCCCTTGGGAATGGGTGTACGACTTGCAGGAGCAAGCCCGGCAGCGGCAATGCACATTGGTTGGCCTGTTGCGCAGCGATCCCTTGCCGGCGCCGGATCCCCAGTGGCAGGTGTACACACGGCTAGATTTGGTGGCCACGCCTCAGGCTGGTCGGTTGACCAGTGTGTTGTTTGCCGAGAACACCCGTACTCGGGCCTTGCAGGTTATCTATCAAGCCTCAGGGTCGGTGTACGACCCCGTTGAGGCATTGGATTTTGCCATGATCCTGCCTCTAGCCTGGCAGGGGAACACTTTGCTGGCGCGGGAGTACGAAGGCTGGTTCCAGACCGATTTGAGCTGGGATCGGGCGGTGGTCTGGCCTTTGCCCACTGGCTCGACAGGGATCCCACCGGTGCAAATCTGGGATCCGCCGCCGGCGCTGGGGTATGCGCAGCTGCTGGGCTGGGATCCCCAGGCGCGAGAGCGGGTGCTGTTTGCGGTGGCCGATAGTCTTGGAGAGATGCCCCGCTTGGTGAGCGTGGGCCCAGACCGCCAGGTGTTGCTGCGAGCGCCTGCCGTTGCCCTTTCCCCAACTCCCTCTTCTCTACAGGGGTGGCAGGAGATCCGGCCCAAGGGGGGAGAGCCTCTCTGCCACCAAAGCCGTTTTGGGCTGGAGCAGGGAGGGGAAAATGAAAAATTAAACTGAGATGCAGAAGCCTGTGGGAGCGACAACCATGTCCAAACCGGTGGTGCGGCGGGGCTGGCCTCTGGAGGCCTTTGTCGGGGATGTAATCGTCTGTACCCTAGAGGGATCCCATCTGGATCAGGTGACGGAAATCCGAGTCAGCCCGGCGGGTAAAGGGATCCGAGTCAGCTTTGGGGATCCCTTGGGACGCTCTAAGGAACCGGTGCAGGCCAACGCCGAGGCGCTGACGGTTACCTTTGAGATCGATCCCAGCACCTACCCTGGCGAAAAGCGCATTGAGCTGATCTCGCCGGCAGGGCCCAGCGATCCCCTGCCGTTTTTGGTGATGATGTAGAGGCGCGCAGAAAAGAGGAAGTGGGTCATGCCGTTTGTGATTGCCCCGACCGACGTGGGCGTGCTGGTGCTGGGGGCGAGCCTGTTGCTTTTGGCCGGGGGTTGGGCCTGGTGGCTGCGGCGGCAGAAGCGTGCTGCCTCCCCAGAATCTACAGCCGTTTCGCCGGCCCCGGCGGTTGACCCATCTGCCCTTTCGGCGGAACAGGCGGCTCAACTACAGCCCTTCGAGCAGGCGGTGGGAGATCAGCCGCAGGATCCCATTGCCTGGTACAACCGCGCCACCACCCTCGACCACCTGGGGCAAGCCCAAGCTGCCCTGGCCAGCTACGACCGCGCCCTGGAGCTGAAGCCGGACTTCCCCGAAGCCTGGAACAACCGTGGTTCTCTGCTGGACGATCTCGGTCGCCATCAGGAAGCTCTGGCCAGCTATGAGCGGGCTCTGCAACTGAAGCCGGATTTTTTTGAGGCCCGCTTTAACCAGGCCAACACGCTGCGGCAATTGGGCCGCTACGAAGAAGCCCTACGTGCCTACGAACGGGCCCTTGCCCTCAGCCCCGACAGCCCGGAAACGTGGTACCTGCACGGGCTAACCTTAGCCTCTCTGGGACGGTGGCAGGGATCCCTAATCAGCTACGAGAAAGCCCTCGCCATCAACCCCGTCAATGCCCAAGTTTGGCAGAGTCGGGGCCTGGCTCTGTTTCACCTAGAGCGCTACGTCGATGCTCTGGCCAGCTACGAACGAGCCCTGCAACTGGGCTCCGAATCGGCCTCTCTCTGGGCCGGCCATGCCCTTGCCCACCACCGCCTCGGCAACCCGATGGAGGCCCTCAACAGCTATGACCGTGCCCTGGCGCAGGATCCCAAACGCCCTCAGATCTGGGTGCAGCGCGGCCTGGTGCTGATGGACTTGAACCTCTACGAGCTGGCCATCCAGAGTTTTGATCGGGCCCTGCAGATGGATCCCAGCAATGCCGAGGCTCACTACGCCAAAGCCTGCTGCTACGCCTGGGAAGGCCAAGTGCCTCAGGCCCTACAAGCTTTGGAGCAAGCCCTACGCCTGGAGCCGGAACGCTACCGCCCCTTGCTCTCCTCTGAGCCCTATTTCGACCTCATTCGCGAGGAGCCGAGTTTTGCATCCTTTTTGGCAGCCCTTGCCGGCACGGATCCCCCCAAGAACCCCCCGCCGCTGTCACGAACAGCCTCTTGACGTTCTCACCTCCCAGAAGGAGAGGAGAGGCTGGAATGCACAGGCTGTTTCACCGCCAACCTGACCCAATTACCAATAACCACGAGAGCACGCCAACAACAGAAATCCGGCAATTTCGTTGGGTCTTACGGGAAAATTGCGCTCTTTTGCCGATGAAACCCGCCGATTTTCCGTGGAGATGCTGTTGCTTGGGTCAAGAAACCTGGTCAAACTAAGAACGTTCCAGCTCTTGGCAAATCTCAACAGTGTCTGGTTGTGCTTCTAACGCCATCCCTGTAGCCCTGTAGCACCTGCTTGCGCAGGGTCTGGCTGGGCAAAAGCGTCTCTTGACTGGATGGGTGTTGGTTATGGGTGGGATCCTCAACCTTTGAATGGTTTTCGAGTTCCTTGAGTGCTTGTTCTACAGTTATTTTCGGCAAATCGGTAAAGTGGTTGTCTATGATAACGGCCCCTCGCCTGACCTCTCCCAAGAACTCCGTCTCCCTGAGGCGACCGGCGGCCCCCCCTCCATTGCCTTTGGCCAAGACCGGATTCCCAGCCGCATGTGGATCTATGGCATCTAGTGAGGATGTTAAAGCCCGAACTGCCGAACTGTTGCGGCTGTACCACCAGAATCGCGATCCAGCCCTGCGCAATCGGCTGGTGGAAATGAACTTGGGCTTGGTGCGCAAAGAGGCCCACCACTGGCGCAACCAATGCAATGAGGGGTACGACGACCTGGTGCAAGTTGGCTGTTTGGGTTTGATTCAAGCTATCGAACGCTTTGACATCAGCCGAGGCCTGGCTTTTAGCTCCTTTGCCCTGCCTTACATTCGCGGAGAAATTCAACACTACCTGCGGGACAAAAGCCCCACCATGCGGATCCCACGCCGCTGGACGACCCTGCAAAGACAAGCCAAGAAGGTGATTGCCCGTCTGCGGCAAGAGTTGGGCCGTTCTCCCTCTGAGGCCGAGGTGAGGGAAGCCCTGCAACTGACGGAGCAGGAATGGCGAGAGCTGGAGCTGGCCCAACAAAACAGCCTTTTGCTCAGCCTGGATGCTCCGATTCAAACTGAGGAAGACAGTGTTGCTCTGGGGGAGGTCGTTCCGGATCAGCGCTACCGCAGTTTTCAACTGGCTGAAGAAGATCGTATTCGCCTACAACATGCCTTGGCTCAGCTGGAGGAACGTACCCGCAAGATTTTGGAATTTGTCTTCTTCTATGACCTCACGCAAAAAGAAACGGCAGAGCGGCTAGGGATCAGTGCCGTTACCGTTTCCCGCCAAGTCAAAAAGGGGCTGGAACGCCTGGCTAAGTTGTTGAATCAAGATATTTTTTGAGATACAGCCCGTTACAAATTAAGGGATATAAAAGGGTATAAAAATCGTGTTTCCGAGGCTTGACCCCAGTGAGGTTTAGAACAAGCAGGTTCATAGTCATTCCAGACTCGATTGAGATACTCCCGCCGCTGCCCAGACGCTCCGCGCCGCTTCCCCCAGCCCCTCCAGAGGGAGAGGGGAGTTAGAGAGCAATGGAACGGAGATGTTTCATTCCTGTTGAAAATGACCATACAGGTGTATCCCATAACCCCTTAGTAGACTGTACTTGAGCCGACGCAATTGGCGGTGACTTTCCACCCAGTAGAACGGCAGGGGCTCTGTACTGCGACAGGTTGATAGACTGATGGGAAATTGATGAGAATATTTGATGAACAGAGAAAACCGCTCTTCTCGGAATCAACCCTTGGTGCCCCGCGGTTTCAAACCTAAGCTGGGTCAGAACTCGGTGGGCAGGGATCCCTTCTTCCAACGCCAGTCCAACCGGCAAAGTCCAGAGGGAATCCGCTTAGCCCCCTATGTGCGCACCTTGCCCTTGGTTGTGGATGCCATGCTGGATTTGGCCCAGGTGGGGAGCGAGGATACTCTCTACGACTTGGGCTGTG
This sequence comes from Synechococcus sp. R6-7, assembly GCF_047461695.1. Taxonomy (NCBI): domain Bacteria; kingdom Bacillati; phylum Cyanobacteriota; class Cyanophyceae; order Synechococcales; family Synechococcaceae; genus Synechococcus; species Synechococcus sp. R6-7. The sequence continues at coordinate 70 of NZ_JANSHS010000231.1, read as the reverse complement.
GGGATGGCCGCATTCTCATCCGGGCTCAGGATCGAGTTACTTTTCTGATACATTTACGCTGAACACTGCT
>NZ_JANSHS010000230.1:0-2348 GCF_047461695.1 Synechococcus sp. R6-7 | reverse complement strand
CCCCCCTCAAGGATTGGCAGAAAGAAAGTTTGGGGTGGAAACTGAAGAGCGCTGAGTCATCAGAGCAGATGCACAAGATCCCTGTTACCGTCATCACCGGATTTCTCGGATCCGGCAAGACCACGGTGATCCGTCACCTTTTGCTCAACAACCAGGGCCGCCGCATTGCCGTGTTGGTTAACGAGTTTGGCGAAGTGGGCATCGACGGCGAGTTGCTGCGGAATTGCCAACTGTGTGAGGGGGAGGGATCCATCCCCATTCTGGAGCTGGCCAACGGCTGTCTCTGCTGCACGGTGCAGGAGGAGTTTTTGCCCACCATGGAAGCTCTGTTGCAGCGGCGGGCGGAGCTAGACTGCATTTTGATTGAAACCTCAGGACTGGCCTTGCCCAAGCCGCTCGTGCAGGCTTTCCGCTGGCCCACCATTCGTACAGGCGCCACGGTGGATGCGGTGATTACGGTGGTGGATGGTCAGGCTCTGGCCTCCGGGCAACTGGTGGGGGATCCGGCGGCCCTGGAGGCGCAGCGGCAGGCTGACGAAAGTTTGGACCATGAGACTCCGCTTGAGGAATTGTTTGAGGATCAGTTGAGCTGTGCCGATTTGGTGGTGCTCACCAAGGTGGATCAGATTACCCAAGAGGAGCAAGCTCGGGTGGAAAGCTGGCTGCGGCACCACTTGCGCCCTGAGGTTCAAATCCTCCCTTGTGAGCGGGGGCAGGTTCCCCCAGAAGTGCTCTTGGGCTTTAATGCAGCGGTGGAAGACCAGCTCGAGCGCCGCCCCAGCCACCACGATCACGGGGAGGAGCATGAGCACGAAGCTTTTGAGTCTTTCTACCTCAGCTTGGAGGGAGGTTATGAGCCGGGATCCCTGGTGGCTCAGCTACGCCAGTTGGCCCAAGAGGAATGTCTTTACCGGATAAAAGGGTTTGTGGCCGTCCTCCACAAGCCGATGCGCCTGGTGCTGCAGGGGGTGGGATCCCGATTTGAAACCTACTACGACCGCCCCTGGCGACCCCAGGAGCCGCGCTTGACCCGACTGGTGCTGATTGGGCAAAACCTCAACCGCGAGCGCATTGCCGCCCAGCTCCAGGCCTTGGCCATCAGAGAAACGGTGGCCCCCACCGGCTGATCCCTGTCGGAGGCGAGTGGGATCCCTTGGGTCCTCGGCTCTCATCCCCCCGTCCCAGAGGGAAAGGAAGCAGCGTCCAGTTCTACTGTTACTCAAAGGTGGTCTAGAGGTAGGTATCCAAAAGAGAGGCCACGGTGGGGAAGTGGCAGCGCAAACCCAGGGTTTCTGGGGAAATGGCCGGGTAAACAAAATGGCGCTGGCGCAGACAGAACTCATCCCAGGCTGAAAGCCGCACCCGAAATAGAAAGGCCAAGCCGCGAACGAGAGCCGGGGGCAGAGGCACTCGGAAATAGATCCGTTTTTTGAAATAAGCACACATCTGTTCCACACATTCATCCCAGGAGAGGGGGGGATTGCCCAACACCCAATCGCCGCCACCAGGCAGATGGGCTACCCAATAGGCCACCATCTCGGCCACATCGGCAGCGTGGATAAAGTGGAAGCTGGCATCCACCCGCAAAAAGCGGATCAGATCCAGCCAGCGGAGAACGTCCTTGAGGCCGGCAGTGATGTGGGAGTAGGGGTGGTGGGGGCTGCCGCCAAAGAGCAGGGTGGGATAAAGGGTGAGCAGGCGCTCCGGCCAGAAGCCGCTTTCCTGCCGCCGCAGCAGCATCTCGTACTTGCTGCGGATGTAGTCGGTGCCGGCCCGTCCGGCAATGGCCAAAGGCTCCAGGTCCTGGTTCAAAAGGCTGGCCGTGGAAAAGTAGATCACCTGCTGACAGCGCTCCGGATCCAACAACTGAAAGAGCTCCAGGGTGTGGGTAACATTCACGGCCCAAGCCAGGGCGGGATCCCCCCAAGCCGCTGCCATGTGGATCAGCCCATCCATCTGGCGCAGCAGAGCGGCGTGTTCCCGGATGCGCAGGAGATCGCCGGGTACTAGGGTGATAGGGGCGGGCAGCCGTTCTAGGGGCAGCCGCAGGCGGCTGGTCTCGCGGATGAGAACGTACAGGTGGTAGGCGGGCCGCTCCGGAAACTCGGGATCCCTTTGCTGGGCCAGGTGCTCCAACACATAGTGCCCCAGGCAGCCGCTAGCGCCGGTAAGAAACAGGTTTCGCAAGAGGTCTTCCCAACGGGACTCGATGAAAAAAGCTTCTGACTAGTGTACCGCCTCAGCTTCCGTCCGCCGGAATTCCCCTGTAGGAGAGCCGCTCGACTGGGCAAACCCCACACTGGAAATCTGGCCGCAAGGATGTCAGCTAGAAATCGCAGGAGCCCCGC
>NZ_JANSHS010000229.1:0-2111 GCF_047461695.1 Synechococcus sp. R6-7 | reverse complement strand
CCCCCAACCCCAGGGATCCGGTATCGCCCATGAACAGCCGCGCCCGGTGGTGGTTGTGAACCAGGAACCCCAAGCAGGCACCGCTCAGGGTGAAAGCCAACACCGATAGCTCTGGATCCCTGTGAAGGAGCCCCAGCCCAATCAGCAGGATGGCCACCACCCCTGCCGCCAAGCCGTCCATACCATCGGTGAGGTTTACGGCATTATTGGTGCCCACCAACACAAACAGGGCCAAGGGCCAGAACAGCCAGCCCAGAGAGAGGGTGCCTATCCCCGGCAAGGTCAGACTGGTCGGGATCCCCTGCCAGGCCAGGTAGACACAAAACCCAAGGGCAACTCCCACCTGGAGCAACAGCTTGTGTTGGGGAGACAACCCCTTGTTGGATTGCTGTCGGATCACCAGCCAATCGTCCAGCCAGCCGACAAAGCTGTAGGCCAGCGTGAGCAGCGCGACGGCCAGCCAATGGGGATCCCAGCCGTTCGCGTAAGCGGGCCGTAGGCCTTTCCAGATCCCGGCCACCAGTAGCCCCACGGGCAAAAAGCTGATCCCGCCCATGGTGGGTGTGCCTGCTTTTTTCTGGTGGGATTGGGGCCCCTCCTGGCGGATCACTTGCCCCGCCTTCCAGCGCCGCAACCCGGGGATGAGCAGGGATCCCAGCAGGGCCGAACCCAACGCGCTCAATCCAAAAGGAACGACCACCTGGGGGCGGATCCCAATCACAAGGGCCGAGAGGGCTAAACCCAGCCCCAGCGAGAGCGCCATCCCGCCCCACTCTGTTTCTTCCACCTCCAGATCGGGAAGTGTATCCGCATCCACCCTTTCTGAACCCCTCACACCCTCAACCTCCAAACCCTCAAAAACTCTATCCTGCCAGAGCTCAGAGGCGAAAGTTAGTTGAGTGGGGATCCCTTCAATAGGGCCACTTCCAGTTGCGCACCTCCGGCAGATCTTCCCCGTGTTTGCAGATGTACTGCTTGTGCTCCACCAGCTTGTCCCGGATAAGCTGCTGGACGTGATCCCGCCGGTACTTGAAGCGATCCACCCGCTCCAAGACGTCGTTGGCCAAGTTAAAGCGATCCACCTGGTTGAGAACGCACATGTCGAAGGGGGTGGTGGTGGTGCCTTCCTCCTTGTAGCCGCGCACGTGCAGGTTGTGGTGGTTGGGACGGCGGTAGGTGAGGCGGTGGATGAGCCAAGGATAGCCGTGGAAGGCAAACACGATGGGCTTGTCGGGGGTGAAGATACTGACAAACTCCTTGTCGCTAATGCCGTGGGGGTGTTCGCTGGGCGGCTGCAGCTTCATTAGGTTCACCACGTTCACCACCCGGATCTTGATGTCCGGCAGGTGCTGCCGCAAAAAGTCCACCGCCGCCAGGGTTTCCATGGTGGGCACATCGCCACAGCAGGCCATGACCACATCCGGCTCTGAACCCTGATCATTGCTGGCCCATTCCCAGATGCCCAAGCCCTGGGTGCAGTGTTTGATGGCCGCATCCATGTCCAGGTACTGCAGGGCCGGCTGTTTGCCCGCCACGATCACATTCACGTAGTGGCGGCTGCGCAGGCAGTGGTCGGCCACCGAGAGCAGAGTATTGGTATCCGGGGGCAGGTAGACGCGGATGATTTCGGCCTTTTTGTTGACCACGTGATCCAAAAAGCCGGGATCCTGATGGCTAAAGCCGTTGTGATCCTGCCGCCACACGTGGGAAGTCAGCAGGTAGTTGAGGGAAGGGATGGGCCGCCGCCAAGGAATGTGACGGGTGGTTTTCAGCCACTTGGCGTGTTGGTTGAACATGGAGTCCACCAGGTGGATAAAGGCTTCGTAACAGGAGAAGAACCCGTGTCGCCCGGTCAACAGGTAGCCTTCTAGCCAGCCCTGACAGACGTGCTCGCTGAGGATCTCCATCACCCGTCCATCTGGGGAGAGGTGCTCGTCGCAATCGTAGATGGGAGCTACCCAGGTGCGGTCGCTGGCCTCAAACACAGCATCCAAGCGGTTGGAAGCCGTCTCGTCGGGGCCAAAGAGGCGGAAGTTGTGGGGGTTGAGCTTCATCACATCCCGCAGAAATTGCCCCAGCACTCGCGTGGCTTCGGCTTCGGTGGTGCCGGG
>NZ_JANSHS010000228.1:0-7882 GCF_047461695.1 Synechococcus sp. R6-7 | reverse complement strand
CAAGGACTCCGTCCCGCTGGCGCGATCAATGGCCCAGGTGTCTCACCCTAATCTGAAACGACTATAAATCAGGGATGCATAAGTCTATTCAGAAAGCTCCAGAAACGCTCCCATGCGGCGAAACTTTTGGTAGCGCTCCTCGCGCAATTCTCGCCCGCTCAGGCTAGAAAGTTCCTTGAGATGCCTGAGAAGAGCCTCTTTGAGGGTTTGAGCAGCTTCCAAGGGCGCGCGGTGGGCGCCGCCAACCGGCTCTGGCAGGATCTCGTCGATCACCTCCAGTTGTAGCAGGTCTTGGGCGGTAATGCGCAGGGCTGCCGCCGCTTGGGGAGCCTTCTTGGCATCCTTCCAGAGAATAGCCGCGCAGCCTTCCGGCGAGATCACGGAGTAGACGGCGTGCTCGAACATCAGGATGCGGTTGCCAATGCCAATAGCCAATGCTCCGCCGGATCCCCCTTCGCCGATGACGGTGCAGATGATGGGGATCTCCAGCCGAAAGAGGGTTTGTAAGTTGGTGGCAATGGCCTCTCCTTGGCCCTCAGCTTCCGCCTTGACGCCTGGGTAAGCCCCCGGCGTGTCGATGAAGGTCAAAAGAGGCAGGCCGAAGCGGTGGGCATGTTCCATCAGCCGCAGGGCTTTGCGGTAGCCGGCGGGATTGGGCATCCCAAAGTTGCGGTGGATGTTGTCTTTGGTGTCGCGACCCTTTTGGTGGCCCAGGATCATCACCGGCTGCTCCCCTAGCTTGGCCAACCCGCCCACAATGGCTGGATCGTCCTGGCCGTGGCGATCCCCGTGTAGCTCGAACCAGTCGTCACAGATGGTCTGTACGTAATCCAGGGTGGTGGGGCGGCGGGGGTGACGGGCCACCTGGAGCCGTTCTACTGGCGTGAGCTGGCTGAAGATCTCGCGGCGCAGCTCTTCGGCTTTGGCTTCCAATTGGCGAATCTGCTCAGAAGCATCGATGTCGTTTTCTTCTGCCAAGGCCCGAATTTCTTGAATTCGTTGCTCCAGGGCGGCAACAGGCTGCTCAAACTCCAGCAGCAGGCGGTCGGTGGACTTGGTCATGACCGGTTGGCTAAACTTCGGGGGCGTGCTGTGCCTGGCAAAGGCTGCACAGATTTGGGGATGGGACTTTGATCTTCTCACATGTAGATCCCGTAGGCTAGAGGGAGCAATCCCCCTACTGCCCAAGAGGGATCCCTTGTCTGCTTCTGTCTCTTCTCCCCCTTCACCCCTTCCCCCCTGGCTGCGCTGGGGGGTGGTGGGATCCGTCGTCTTGGCTATCGGGGTGGGAGCCTTTTGGCACTACGGGCGGCCTGAGCGACAAATCCGCGTCCACACGGAGAGATTGCTGCGGGCGGTGGAGCAGCGCAACTGGGATCAGGTGGAGATGCTGGTCTCTGAGGCCTATAGCGATGGTTGGGGCCTGGATAAGCAGCGGGCGCTGGCCTACAGCCGCGAGATCTTCGGGCAATTTTTTCGCTTGCGCCTCCAACCCCAAGCGCTGCAGGTGCAGCTCGACCTAGGGGATCCCAGTCGCCAAGGACGGGCCACCCTCTGGTTTGTTATCGAGGGCTCCGGCGGCCCCTTGGCCAACCTGACGCGGGATCAGGTGAACGCCTTGGAGCAACCCTTCCAATTGAATTGGCAGCGACGGGGTGGGGAGCCCTTTCGCTGGGAGCTAACCCGCGTGGAGAATCCAGAACTGCAACTGCCCCCTCTCCCTTCTCAAGAACAGGCAGGCCAGAGATGAGGGTCGAACACCAACAGGGGGAGCTGGCCTTCGGCTGGCGGGATCCACTGCACAATACCCCGTTGGCGGGCCTGAGCTGCATAGCGGCTGGGGAGGGCTGCAACTGGGAGGATGTCAGGCGGCGCAGGCTGCCGAGTGAGGGCGTTTCCCAGGTATTGGCCAAGTCGGATGGGCCGGGCCTGCCCTAGGTCAGACTCCAGTGGACTGACCTCCCCACAGCTCTTGCAGATAAGCCTGGCAGCGGCGCAGCAGTTGCCGACTCTCTTCAAAACTGATCTGCTCCAAGGCTTCGGGGTAGGAGCACCAGCGGTAGGCGGCCACCTCCTCTGGTTGCACCTGTAGCTCAGGGGGAGGAAATTGGGGCGGCAGCAAGGCCACGTAGTAGGTAACGGTTTTGGCCACTCGGTTCCCCTCTGGATCCGTAAAGGTGTAGGCTTCCTGCAGCGTCAAAGGGTCAGACTGGCCGGGCAGGGTTAGGAGCTGGTAGTCGGTCAAGCCGGTTTCCTCTCGCAATTCTCGCTGCGCCGCCTCCAGGTCGCTTTCGGAGCTATCCTTGTGCCCTTTTGGGAAAGCCCAATGCCCCTTCTGGTGCTGGATGAGCAGATACAAATGAGAAGAGCCCAGTCTGGGAGCTTCCTGGGCGGGTGGGTGGGGCAGGATGGGGATCACCCCATAGGCAGCATCTATCAGCATTGGGGAGCTAATCTCCAAAGAGTTTGATGGCTGGCGGCTTAGGAGCGAAGACCTCGTTGGGATCCACCTGCGGGCGCTCTACCCCCTGCAGGGGCGAGAGGGGGCGACCGGTGTCGAATTGGAAGAGATAGATGGGCAACTGGCCATTCCCCAGAGGCAAAAGAGCTAAAGTATCGATTTGGGTCAGGGCGTTGCGGCTGGTGGGTCGGGTTAGGTTGAAAGCAACGATTCGGTCTTCCAAGGAATTGTCCGGGCTGGAGCGCCGGCCCAGGCCAATGCTGAACTGCTGGTTGCCCTGCTCATCCACTCCCAAGGCCCGCACATCTCCCAACTCCGCTTGAGGAGCGCTCCCCGGCAGGCCGGCTACCACCGGCGGCGCATCCACCGGCGGCTGCGAAGGCAAAAAGCGCAACTGCGTCCCTTCTGGCAAAATGCGGTAGTCCTGGTAGTCATGCTGGATGGACAGGGATCCCCTGAACACGCGGCGGTTCAGGCCCTCCAGGGTCCAAAAGCCATAGCCCAAATTGATGCGGGTGCTCTCCGGCAGCCAGTAGCGCTCCCCTCCCTCGGGAGCTGGCACCGCCGTAAACCCCATCAGGACATAGGCCTGCCCCCACACCCCCGACAAAAACAGCAACACCTGCCGCGGCAGCCCCGACTGCGGATCCAGCCACAGCTCCCGCAACTGGCCTTCCTGAATGGGCTCTAGGCGCAAGTGCTGGACAGGGGATCCAGCCAAATCCACCCGTTCTGAGGAGAGGACGCGGTAGCGGCTGGGATCCGCCTTCAAGTAAAAGCTCACCGAGGGCAAGAGGGCTTCCGGTCGGCTCACATACACCGAGTACAGCTGCAGCAGATCCGACTGGTTCACCACTTCCAATTGGCGCGAATCCAAGAGGCGGATGCGATCCCCTTCGGCTACCCAAGCCTGCCAACTGCCGTCGCGGCGGTAGAGCACATCCAACGTGGCTGTGAAGGTTTGGGATCCCTCCACCCGCACCTGCTGGCGATATTGCAAGTTGGGCAAAGGGGGCAATTGCTCTAGAGCGGCGTTGTAGCGCTCCAGCCAAGCTTGGGGATCCTGCTTAGGGCTGGCAAGAGAAGAGGGAGCCGATTGGGCCACGGCTGGATCCCCTGACGGCAGACCGACCAGTCCCGTTGCCAGGAACACCACCCCGCCGAGATAGCCCCAGCCTCGAAGGGATCCCTGCCGCTTCCTAAATTGGGAGGGTTCAGGGAACATCAGCTCACCTCGCAACACCGCTCTTGCTGCCCTTCTTGTCGCTGCTTGTGCCCGGATCAGAGCGCTTCCCACACCTGAGAGAAAGCGTTCGGAAGGGATCCCTACTCTCTGCCCGCCGATTGAGTACGCCTATTCAATGGAAATGGATTGGGGGCCGTCGGAGCGACCGGAAGGCGGGGGCTCCTCCACCCTCAGCCCCTGGGACTCCAGCCAACTGCGCAGCGGATCTTGCTTCACGTCCAAACGCAGCAGGCCGCTGAGAAAACCGCCACAGAACGGAACAGGATTGCTCAGAAAGGTCTTCCAGACCTCATTCATCTCCATAGCCGCAACACCAACCACCCCCCCAATCCTAGCAAGGCCGGCAGGTGGGGATCCCCTCCCTTGGCTAGACGGCAATCAACTTCTCTCGGTTTATGTTCTGCAGCACACTAAAAATGCTGTTGCCAATGCGCTGGAACTCTTTACTGCTTTTGTCGGCAAAGTGCAATACCCAAGGAAGCCTACAGGCTTGAAAACCACTGGCGGGATGAAGCTGGGAGAGATGGTAAGTTTGTATAGCCAGAACTTCCAAAGGAGTGTTGCCGTGTTCATGGACAACTCGCAGCGGTCTTGCGCTGCCAATTGGCACCGAGGACTTCTTAATGGGCTGGCTTGTTACGAGCATAAATGACCTTCGTTCATGGTCAAAAATGACAGTGCCCATTGCAGCGTCTGTATAGCTTCCTTTTTCCTCTCTTCCCATTCTGACTGTGCCACTTTTGCGCACTCCAACAATATCCACAGCAACCTTTTCTTTTCTTAGTTCCTCAATTGTTTTATCAAATTCGCCTCTTTGAACTAAGCCATCCCTCATCAAAAGAACCTTTCTAGGGTATCGATGAAATTTGTTGTAGAATCTATTGACGAGCTTGGACACGGTTTGATAAATTGCCTCGCCGGAAAAAGTTTCTCCTCTTTGTATATCGGGCAACTCCCAGCCTAAGCTTTGACCATTGGCCAGTACCGCGAAGGCAGAGGTTCCGTAGTAAAGCTCTCGATTCGTCCCCACATCAAAACCAATGGTAAGCTCGGAGCACTCAGGATGATCGAGGGGTTCAAGCAACACGGGTTGCCACGCAGCTTTACACAGAAGTCCTAGTACGACATTTAGAGCTTTGTAGGGGTCAGCTCCAGGAATCATAAACTGAGTTGCTATTCCTGCTCGAAGTGCTTGCAAGCGGATCTTTTGCTTGTGCTCATTAGGCGACAAGGGCATGACAACCAGAACGGTTTTGATCCCTTTGTCGGCCCAGCTTTGCCAAAACCTCTGTTGAGCAAGGTCGCCTTCAGGCAAATCTTGACGGGTTGCGTAAAAGTCTATTTCAACTCTTGCTCCGCTCTTTTTAGCTACTTCAAGTAGGCACTTGCGAACCTCAGTAGGATACTCACGTTTATTATCGTCAAGATTTAGAAGTCCAAACTTTGTCTCGCCAACTCTTGCACATCCTTGGTACCTAACTCTCGCGAGGTTTTGGACTTGTCTATGACCAAACCCCAATAGCCTTGGCCTTGGCATAATGTATCCTTCTGCTTTTAGGGGATCAGCCTGAAAGTCAGAAATATTGTAGACATTTTCTATAATAGTTTTTGCGGTCTCTTTAGACTCTTTCAATCTCTCTTCTAAACTTTTTCTGATGTGCTCGCTAACCAAGGAGCTAACTTTTTTGCCAGTCCATCTTTGATCTTCTATACTTGCTAGCATCTCCAAAGTTAAAACAGGCGACAGTCTCCGCGATAGATGAAGGATAGGCTCTGCCTTTTGTCTGAAATTGCGTTCTCTCGAGACCACTTGAACCACCAGAGAGCCATCAACTTCTTCTGGAGTTGCTCCGTATTTCTGTACATGATAATCCGCTAAGCTAGTGTTTAGCTCCGCTAACCATACTTCCCTTGGCGACTGATTGGAAATAATGCCTCGATACTCCCAAGTTGGGTATTTATTATTTTTTGTCCTGTATGTGTTTCGTACAATTTCAATTGAGACATCTGGGTAATTTTCCAGCCACTCATGCAGCGTCCATGGGCTGTAGAAATGGTATCGGATGTCGATCTCTAGATAGAGCTTCTTATCTTGTCTAATAACAACGTCTAGCTCTCTTCCTCTGTGAACCTCCCACCCATCTCCGCAAAGTGGTTTTACTCCTTCAATCCGTTCTACTCCTTCCAGACCCGTAACCCACCAGATCAATCCTCCTCCTGTTGATCGCTCAATCTCTGTTCTTTTGTACTTAGATCTTAGACTCCAATCTAGTTTCTTGCGCTCGAAAGTTTCTAGAGCCTGTCTCTCTGTAGGGTCTGTACAATCTAGAGCCTTAGAACCAAGCTCTTCCAACTCCCATTCCTCTGTTTTGAGTTTACTGGCCGGAACTTTTTCTCGGGTTATGATGCGATTTCCCAGACGAACAGCCATTACACCTAGCTGATTACAAATCTTGGAGAGAGCCCTCTGCTCCTCTCCTAGATCTGGAAGAGGGTTTGGCCTGCAACTATACTCATAGAAGGTGAGCTCTTCTTGAGTTAGCTCCTTGACGAAGAAGCGATTAAGAGTAACCTCAACTTTCTTCTGGAGTAAATTCATTGGCAGACTCTAGTTTCAAGTTTCTCTCTAGGATCTCTAGGATAAGCTCTAATTCTCCTGCTCTTCACGAGGGATCTCCAAACAACCCTGGCGGAGCCAAATCTCTGCTGATCGCCTCCGCCTGAAACCGACCGCTCATGCCCACCACCTGCCACTCGGCGCTGCGATTTCCCTGGCGGAAGCGCAGCCGTCGGGCTCGCAACGGCACCACTTCTACAGCTTCTACCAGAAATTGTTGGTATTCGCCCAAATAGTCTCGGTAATCCGGGGGCAAGTCAGCGCTGCTGTTGATTTGAATCCAAAACACCCGTCCTGCTTCGTTGCCATAGGCGCGGATTTGTTCCTGGCCGCGGTATTGCTCCACCCCGCGCAGCCGCTGTCGTCCCACCTGCACAGACTCAGCCCACTCCGGCAAGGGATCCCCCAAGCTGATCGACCAAGCCGGCCCGCTCAGCCCTAGCCAACAGAGCAGCAGTAGCCCCCAAACCCAAGGCCATCTGTGCAGCGTGCTGTTCCCGGTTTTCAAGGCTCGGCCGAACATGGCAAGTTCTTCTCCGCAAGTGATCCCAATGCTTTTGGATGTTGAAAACAACTTCGTCTCAACGTAGGCGAAAGCCGATCCGACCGCCTTCAATATCAAAGGCAACGTCGGCGTTGAAAAACAGCGGCATGCCCAACAGTTGCACCCCCTGGTTGCCGTTAACAAAAATCCGATCCCGGCTGGGCGTAATGGGAAAGCCAACTCGAATGCGATACTCGAAAGCTCCCGCCAATACCGCTCGCCACTCTGCCCCAGGGGGTAAGGTCGAGGTGGAGAAGGGAGCTGCCCCCAACAGCCTGACGTTGAGAAAAATGTCGGAAGAACCACTGTCAAAAACGGTGGGGCTGAGGGCATTTTGAATGGAAGTGTTGCTAATGCTGTAGGCCACTTGCAAAGCCTCATCCCGCCAGATGGGGGTGCCGTCGGGAAAGCTTCCCACCTGGGGAAACTGCCGGAAATTGAAGCCGACGGTGTTGGCAGCCGTTAGGCCAACCGTGAACAGGCCCTGGGTGGAGTTGAAGCCCCCCGTTTGAATAATGTACCCAGAGCGGAAATTGCCCGGAAGGCGGGTGAGCGGACTAAACAGCTCGCGGTCGGGGCTGCGCTCATCCAAGGACGTGCCTAGGATCCCGGCGAAGGGCCGCCCTTCTCCAAACAAGTTCTCTGAACAACTGGCCACCAGGGCGTCCACACAGGTGATCCGGTCGATCAACTGAATCGTTACCGGCTCCCGACTGGGGATCCCTCCTATGCTGAAGGGGGCGCGGGCCAACACCCCGATAAATTGCGTGCCATCTCCGAACGTCACAGTGGAAGGGATCCCCGTCCGTTCCAGGCCAAAGCGACCTGCCGCCGTCGCTACAATGCGCAAACCTGCCGAGCCCGTATCCAGGAGCAACTCTGCACCGGCTCCGGCCACCCCCACGTTCAAGCCCAGCAGTTTAAAGCGGCTGTTGCCCAGCGTGCGCACCGGCATGGGAATCGACTCGGTTCCCGGTTGAGGTGGGAGAGGGATCAACGCAGGGGGGGAAGCTG
>NZ_JANSHS010000227.1:0-7469 GCF_047461695.1 Synechococcus sp. R6-7 | reverse complement strand
CCACCGGTCATGTACTCGCAGCAGTGGTCGCCGGATCCCTCGATCACCGCCTGCGCTCCCGAGTTGCGCACCGCAAAGCGTTCCCCCGCCTGGCCGTTGGCAAACAGGGATCCGCCCGTGGCCCCGTACAAACAGGTGTTGCCCAGGATTACATTTTCCGCCGGATCGCGGGGCGCCTCAGGGGGAGCCAGGATGACGATCTCGCCGCCACACATGCTCTTGCCCACGTAGTCATTGGCTTCTCCTGTCAGGGTCAGGCGCATCCCCGCCAGCGTAAAAGCGCCAAAGCTCTGGCCGGCGCTGCCGACAAAGCGCAGATCCAACTGCCCCCCCTGTTGGGCGAAGCCGGTATCTCCGTACAAGCGGGCCAAGGTTCCGGCAATGCGCCCGCCTACGCAGCGGTCGGTGTTGGCGATAGGGATCTCCACCGTGGCCGTGCCGCAGGTTTCCACCGCCTTCTGCACCTCCGGCTGAGCCAGGATCTGCTCATCCAGCACCGGGCCGTTGGAATGCACCGGCTCATGCTCCAACCAGTCGGGCAGGGTGTTGGGATCAAAACCGGGGGGAGTTCGCAGCAGACACTCCAAGTTCAAGGATTGGGTCTTCTGCAGAACCGCATCGGCCCGCGGACAGAGCAGATCCACCCGTCCAATCACCTCCTTCAGAGAGCGGTAGCCCAGTTGCGCTAAGACTTGGCGCACCTCCTCCGCCACAAAGGTGAAGAAGGTCACCACGTGATCTGGCGTGCCGGGGAAGCGCTTGCGCAACTCCTCCTTCTGGCTGGTCACTCCCACAGGGCAGTTGTTGGTGTGGCACACCCGCGCCATGATGCACCCCTCCGCAATCATGGCCACCGTGCCAAAGCCAAACTCTTCTGCCCCCAGCATGGCCGCCATCACCACTTCCCAGCCGGTGCGAATGCCGCCATCCACCCGCAGGATGGAGCGCTGCCGTAGGCCGTTTTCCAGCAGGGTATGATGCACCTCCACCAGGCCCAACTCCCAAGGTGCCCCGGCATGTTTGATGGAGCTCAAGGGGGAAGCCCCTGTGCCCCCTTCATGGCCGGAGATTTGGATGATGTCGGCGTTGGCCTTGGCTACTCCTGCCGCCACCGTGCCGATGCCCACCTCCGCCACCAGCTTCACCGACACCTGTGCCTGGGGGTTCACCTGGTGCAAGTCGAAGATCAACTGCGCCAGATCCTCGATGGAGTAGATGTCGTGGTGGGGCGGCGGCGAGATCAAGGTCACCCCCGGCTTGGAGCGGCGCAGCTTGGCGATGTAGGGGCTGACCTTTTTGCCCGGCAGTTGCCCGCCCTCGCCCGGCTTGGCCCCCTGGGCAATTTTGATCTCAATTTGCCGCGCGTTGAGCAAATACTCCGGTGTCACGCCAAAGCGGCCCGAGGCCACCTGCTTCACCGCCGAGCTGGCGTTGTCCCCCATCCGCAGTCCCTTCAGGTGGGGAAAGCGAGCCGAGGTGCCATCCGGGCCTACATCGGTGATGGGGAGGTATCGTTCTGGATCTTCCCCGCCTTCACCGGAGTTGGACTTGCCGCCGATGCGGTTCATGGCAATGGCCAGGGTCTCGTGGGCCTCGCGGCTGAGGGCCCCCAAGGACATCCCACCTGTGGCAAAGCGTTTGAAAATCTCCGACACCGGTTCCACTTCCTCCAAGGGAATGGGATCCCGGTCGCTGCGGAAATCCAGCAGGTCTCGCAACGCGGTGGGGGTGCGGCTGCGCAGGTGCGCCCTGTAGATCTCATAGTGGGCAGGCTGACCCGATTCGATGGCCTTGTGCAGCAGTTTGGCCATTTCTGGACTGTTGATGTGGTATTCGCCTTTGGGCCGCGCCTGGATAAAGCCAAAGTTCTCCAGCTTTTTCGAGGTGAGTTCGGGAAAGGCCCGCTGGTGATTCACCATGCCCTCGCGGGCCAGATCCGCCAGCGTCATGCCCCCCACCCGCGACACCGTGCCGCGGAAGGCCAGATCGATCACCTCTTGGCTCAGGCCAATGGCCTCGAAAATCTGCGCTCCGTGGTAGCTGGAGAGCAGAGAAATGCCCATTTTGGAAAGAATCTTGAGCAGCCCTGCCTCAATGGCGGCGCGGTACTTCAGTTGCACCTCGGCCAGGGAAAGCTGGGGCAACTTGCCGGCAGCCATCTGGGTTTGCGTCTTGGGCTTGTGCCACCACTGCCGCACAGCTTCATAGGCCAGATAAGGACAAACGGCGCTGGCCCCGTAGCCGATCAAGCAGGCAAAGTGGTGGGTGCTCCAGCATTGGGCAGTCTCCACCACCAGGGAAGCGCGTAGGCGCAGCCCCTCCTGGATGAGGTGATGGTGGATGGCGCCCACCGCCAACAGAGGTGGGATCAGAGCCTGCTCGGCATCAAGGCCGCGATCCGAGAGGATTAAAATCTCAGCTCCCCCCCGCACTGCCTGAGCCGCCTGCTGGCAGAGGGCCCGTACCTGGACCTCCAGTCCTTCTGGGCCGGCAGCCACCGGATAGAGAATCGGGAGCGTGTGGCAGGGAAAAGGGGTATGCTGCAGAGCGGCCAGCTCCGCTTCGTTGAGCACCGGGCTGCGCAACTGCAACAGGCGGGCATGCTCAGGGCGGATCTCCAGCAGGTTGCCCTTGGATCCCAGATACACATCCAAAGACATCACCAGGCTCTCCCGCAGGGGATCGATGGCAGGGTTGGTGACCTGGGCAAAGCGCTGCTTGAAATAGTCGTAGAGGGGATGAGGCTGGGTGGACAGCACAGCCAGCGGCGCATCGTCCCCCATGCTGAAGGTGGGCTCCTTGCCCGTAGCCGCCATCTCCTCGATGATCATCTCCACATCTTCTGAGGAGTACCCGAAGGCGGTTTGGGCTTGTAACAGTTGTTCTTCCGAGAGGTGAGGGGTATTTTCAAAGCCTTGGGTGCTGAGCTGAACGCGATGGGCTTTGAGCCATTCGCCGTAGGGGTGCTGGGCTGCCACCTGGGTTTTGATCTCCCAGTTTTTGCAGATTTGCCCGCTCTGCAGATCCACCGTCAGCATCTGCCCTGGGCCTAGCCGCCCTTTTTCCAAAATGTCGGTCTCCGGCAGAGGAACCACGCCAGCTTCCGAGGCCACCACCAGCAGACCATCGCGGCTGCGAGCGTAGCGGGCTGGGCGCAATCCATTCCGATCCAAGGTGGCGCCGATGGTTTTGCCATCGCAGAAAACCACCATCGCCGGGCCATCCCAAGGCTCCTGCAGGCCGCCGAAGAACTCGTAGAAATCCACCACTTCCGGGTGATTCTGCAGTTCTGGCTGGTTGCGATAGGCTTCCGGGATCAGCACCATCATCGCCTGCTGAGTGGAGTAGCCCGACTGAATCAACAGCTCAAACACAGCGTCCAGGCCTGCTGAGTCGCTGGTGCCCGGGTCAATAATCGGCTTCAGATCCTCGACCGCTGTACCCCAGCGGGGATGGGAAAGGGTTTGTTCGCGGGCGGCCATCCAGTTGACATTGCCCAGGTAGGTGTTGATCTCGCCGTTGTGGCAGAGGTAGCGGAAAGGCTGAGCCAGCGACCAACGCGGCAGGGTATTGGTGCTGAAGCGGCGGTGGTAGGTGGCGTAGGTGGTGGTGTAGAGGGGGTTTTGCAGATCTCGATAAAACTGGCCCAGAACCGACGATTGCACCATGCCTTTGTAAACGACAACCCGGCAGGACAAAGAGGCAAAATACAGAGCATAAAAGCCAAACCGAGCCTCTACCCGCCGCCGAATGCGCCGCCGCAACAGATAGAGCTGCTGCTCTAGCTCGTCTCCTTCCAGCGTGGGATGGGTGAGGAGCATCTGCCAAATGGAGGGCATGGTCTGCCGCGCCATCGGCCCCAGGCAATTGGGATTGACCGGTACCTGCCGCCAAACCACCCGCTGCCAGTCGGTGGTGGTCAAGTACTCATCGATCATCTGCTGCACCGCCTGACACTCAGCAGGATCCTGAGGCAAAAAGACCATCCCCACCGCGCTGTGAGTGGGATCCAAAGCTCGAATTTCTTCCATTTCTGCTTGCAACAGCGACCAGGGGATCGCCGTCGCAATGCCCGCCCCATCGCCGCTCTGGCCGTCGCCGCCACAGCCACCCCGATGCTCCATACAGGTGAGAGCCTGAAGGGTTTTCTGCAAGAGGTCGTGGCTGGCTCTCCCCTGCTGATCCACCAAAAAGCCGACCCCGCAAGCATCCCGCTCTTGAAAGTGCCAGTTTTCCTGCAGGATAGGGGCCGAGACCTGAGAGGGATGGGGATTCATAGGAGTCAAAACAGTTTGGAATAAATCACGCTTTCAGAGGTGGAAAACCAGCATATCGCACTCCAATCCGACAGGAAAAGGGGGGCAGTCTCAAGTCACGGCTGGCTCTTGCCAACAGGGCAACCGTTGGGGCAATCGGCTCAGCGAAGTAAAGACAAAAAAGCTCGCCATGAACAGATTTTTCGAGTTTCTTCTGCAGCTTTCCCCGACGGACTGCGGACGATCTGAGAAAGCTAGGGCGAATGCGCCAGCTCACACCGGCTCCGCTCGCTGGCAACTGGCCCTGTGGAGAACTGCGGTAGGGAGACAGCCGTAGGGTATGTCCAGGAAGAGGGCAACCCCACAGATGTACAACAGATGTACAAAGTCAGGCGTGCAACGGTCTATCGCTGGCTGAACCTAGAAGACCTCAGGCCGACAAAAGTCAAGACCCAGAAGCCAAAGATAGACTTGGCCGCCCTGCAGCAAGACATAGGCCAGGATCCAGGAGCTCAATTGTAAGGATAGAGCTCAGAGATTCGGGTCGCGCCAGCGGGACGGAGCCCTTGCCCTATTGACTATACTGGTGGTGCTCTGGGAGCAATGATACTATTACCCTAGATTTTTTGTGTTTCTGAGTAAGCTCATGCTGACTTGCCCAAGCCGTCATTCTTTTAACTTAGATACGACAAGATCCATAATGGAAAGCAGCATTATCGATGCCAGGATTGTCACAGGCAATTTATACCTGAATCTACTCAAAAGATTGTCTCAGAAGTCAATATATCCCTAGTTAATAAACTTAAGCGACTTTCCATTGCTGCTATATCTTATGTAAATGAACTACCAGAACTCTGGACAAAATTATGTTAATCACAAATCAACTTATCCTTCCCAAATCATGGAGGTCTACCCGTCAAAAGAGGTACTTTGATCCTGCGATGCGACGAGCTATTGCCATTTGTGCTAGCAGGTTAGAGCTTGAAAGCAGGACGAGCTTCCCAAACTTGTTCAGAATGATTGTTCAGAATGACTGTGTCTCCACATGGGTTGGAGTCAGTGTTGCCGAGAAAAGCCATATCCTTGCTAGATTGAAGTCATGGGATCCCTGACTCTACCCGATAGAACTGAACTTTATGACCGTCCCTCTGATTCACAGCCGTGACGTTCTAGAGAGCCGTCTCAAGGAGATTCCTGCTGAACCCGGCGTATATTTAATGCGAGATGCCACGGATCAGATCCTCTATGTAGGCAAGTCCAAGAAATTGCGCTCTCGAGTGCGATCTTATTTCCGCTTCACCGGCGACCTGTCCCCTCGCATTCAGCGCATGGTAGCTCAGGTTTGCGAGATCGAGTTTATCGTAACCGACAATGAAAGTGAAGCCCTAGCCCTAGAAGACAATCTGATTAAGACCCATCAGCCCCCTTATAATGTTCTCCTTAAGGACGATAAAAAGTATCCCTATTTGTGTATTACCTGGTCGGAGCCTTATCCCCAGCTTTACATCACCCGCCATCGTCGCCTTGATCGGAATCAAGACAAATACTATGGCCCCTACACCGATGTTGGCCTGTTGCGCCATACCCTTGGGTTGGTCAAACGAATTTTTCCCTTGCGCCAACGGCTCAAACCTCTGTACAAAGATCGCACCTGTTTGAACTACGACATTGGGCGCTGCCCCGGGGTATGCCAAGGCTTGATCAGCCCAGAAGAGTATCGCAAAACGCTGACTCAAGTGGCCATGATCTTCCAAGGCCAGACAGATGAGCTGATCCGAGAGCTGCAGGAGAAGATGATCCAGGCCGCCGAACAGGAAAATTATGAGGCAGCCGCACGATATCGGGATCAAATTCGCGGTTTGGAACAATTGGGAGAATCCCAGAAGGTCTCTTTGCCTAACTCTACCGTCAGCCGTGATGCTCTGGCCTTGGCCATGAATGATTCACGAGCCTGCATTCAATTGTTTCAGGTGCGGGCAGGCAAGTTGGTGGGGCGGCTGGGGTTTGTGGCCGAAAACCGCGGTGACGACCCAGGCCTTATCTTGCAGCGGGCTTTACAAGAGCATTATCAATACTGCGATCCGGTGGAAATTCCCTCTGAGATTTTGACCCAGTATGAATTGCCCGATCACGATTTTCTGGAGTCTTGGCTGAGTCAGAAAAAAGGCCGCAAGGTCAGCCTTGTTGCCCCCCAACGGCAGAGCAAAGCCGAGCTGATCGAGTTGGTTGAGCGGAATGCACAACTGGAGCTAACCCGCACTCAGCGCTTGGCGGATCGGGATGCCGCGGCCTTGGAGCGCTTGGCAGAAGTCTTGGATTTGCCGGATGTGCCCCGCCGTCTAGAAGCCTACGATATTTCCCACATCCAGGGATCCGATGCTGTGGCCAGTCAGGTGGTGTTTATCGATGGCCTGCCTGCCAAACAGCACTACCGCCGCTACAAGATTCGCAACCCTGAGGTGCGCCCCGGTCACTCCGATGATTTTGCCAGCCATGCAGAAGTGGCCCGGCGTCGCTTCAGCAAAATGACCCCTGAGGATCAGCCGGATTTGGTGCTCATCGACGGGGGCAAGGGGCAGTTGTCGGCAGTCATGGCCGTCTTGGCAGATTTGGGGCTGGATCACCTGCCGGTGATTGCCTTGGCCAAACGAGAAGAAGAGATCTTTCTGCCGGGGGATCCTGTGCCCTTGCGGTTGACCGCCCAAGATCCGGCTCGCTTGTTGTTGCAACGCCTGCGAGATGAAGCCCACCGATTTGCTCTCGCCTTTCATCGCCAGCAACGGAAAGCGCGTCAACATGCCTCTACGCTGGACGAGATCCCCGGCTTGGGCAAGTATCGGCAAAAGCTGCTGATGGAAGAATTTCGGTCGATTGCCCGCATTCAGGTGGCCTCAGAAGACCAGTTGGCTCAAGTGCCCGGCATTGGCCCGAAGATTGCCCGGCAGATTTACCGCTACTTTCACCCGGAAACTCAGGCGGAATCCCCGGAGACTGCAGGGGTGGAGTAGTTGAGAATCTGCACAGGGATCCCTGCTCCCCCAGCACTCGGTGGGGTGATATCCACAGAAGCCTGAGCACCCTTCCTTGCCCGTGATTTTACGAGATCACGGGGGAACTTGTAGTGCGGAAAACATCGCTCAAAGCAAGAATGATACATAATCTCAGGGGCAGGCGTTCTTAGTGCCCTAGGTTGTGTTGATCTTTCATTTGAGC
>NZ_JANSHS010000226.1:0-4103 GCF_047461695.1 Synechococcus sp. R6-7 | reverse complement strand
CAGCAGTGTTCAGCGTAAATGTATCAGGTATCAACACTCCACCACAAGTCCACCCCAACAGCGAGGATCCCCTAGGGCTCAAAGGGCAAGGATTCCCGTCCCTCCTTGGCTGCTCTAGGCTTGGTCGATTTCTCCACTTCCTTGGCCTCCACCGTTATCGTCTGGGCAGCCCGACGGCGCTCCTCTTCCACCAATTGCTGTAAGTTCTCCGGCAACGGCTCCCGCGAGAGCAGGAAAGTCTGCACCGTTTGGAAGATATTAGAGACGAGGATGTAGAGCAAAACCCCTGCCGGCAAAGGGAAGAACAGGAACATCGCCGAGAACAGCACAGGGGTGATCCGAGCCATAGAACTTTGGCTGGGATCCTCTTTGCCGGTATCCTGTCCGGCATTGGTTAGGTACTGGTTCAGGTAAATGGACACCCCAAAGATGACGATCATGGCGATGATATCCCAGTGGATGGTGCCATCCTCGTCGAAGGCTCCCACACGGCCCAACTTGTCGATGAACAGAAAGCCGGTGTCAGAGGCCAAACCGGGAATAGACACCTGCACGGTCACATCCCCCGGCTGCAGAGCCAGCAAGGTGCCATCCGGCTTGATCTGGGCACGATCTTCTCCTTTGGTGATCTTCCAGGTGGGCTGTAACAGATTGGGATCCCCACCCGCTTCGGCCACCAATTGCTCAAAAGGCTTGCCCCCCGGCCCTTGAAGCAGAAATTGCACCTCCTCCCCAACGGCAACCTTGGTGCCTTTGGGTTCCACCAGCACCACCGGCTTGTGGAGAGAGTCGGTGACAAAAATGTTCTTGCTGGGGCTGACGTAGGGGGCGGGCACCACCTCAGCCGCCATTTCCGCCGGCAGGATCTGCAAGTTGACATCGTAGGTCACCGCTGCAAAGGGGGAGCCCCGCAGGGTGGCAAACAGGGCAAACAGCACCGGCATTTGAATGAGCAGTGGCAGGCAGCCCCCCAAGGGATTGGCCCCCAGCTCGCTGTAAAGCTTGGCCTGGGCTTCCCGAAGCTTCTGCGGGTCGTCTCGGTATTTCTCCTGGAGTTCTCGCATCCGCCGCTGCATCACCGGGCTGATCACCTTCATGCGCCGCATGTTGCGGATGGATCCCACATTAAGCGGGTAGAGGGCAAAGCGGATCACCAACGTCAGGAAGATAATGGCCAGTCCATAGCTGGGCACGATCCCATAGAAAAAATCCAGGATCGGCAGCATGACGTTGTTGGAGAGAAATCCGACTCCGAAGTCCATGAGGGGCGCTGGCAAATGTCCGTAACCATTGTAATGGCTTCCGTTCGGTTGACGAGGGCGTTTTCAGGGTTTGTCCCCTGGATCCGTCAGATAGACCTGAGAAAGGCGAGCAATTGAGCAAAATCAAGCCCGCTCCACTGAACAGGGATCCCAAGGCCCAACAAGAACCCCCCGCCGGCAGTTGCCTAGCAGTCCTTTCTTCCCCTATGATGAGAAACGCTTGATCCTCGGTAGCTCAGCGGTAGAGCGGTCGGCTGTTAACCGATTGGTCGCAAGTTCGAATCTTGCCCGGGGAGTATGTCTGAGCCAATCAAGGAAGCCGGATCCGGAACCCTATCCTTCCAGGCGGCTCTGGGCCTGCTGAGGGAAAGGGGGAGAGAAAACCCAGTCTCCCATCTCGTCGAGGAAGATGCGACGCTAAGCCAGACGTGGAGAAAATAATGTGAAGCAATGTGAAGGCGGCTAAGGGTTTCGTCCCGCCTGTTCCCGGCAAGTGTCAAGAGTCTCTGTCCTTTGGGGCAAGGAGTATGTCAGAATACCCTCTGGCTGTCTATTCCCAATCCGAGGGTGCTTGCTGTGATCGACCTGTCGCGGATCCCTGCCCAACCCAAGCCCGGCCTGCTCAACATCTTGATTGAGATTCCCGGCGGCAGCAAAAACAAGTATGAGTTCGACAAAGACATGGCAGCGATGGCGCTGGATCGGGTGCTCTATTCCTCGGTGCAGTACCCTTACGACTACGGCTTTGTGCCCAATACGCTGGCCGGGGATGGGGATCCCTTGGATGGCTTGGTGATCATGGATCAGCCCACCTTCCCAGGGTGTGTGGTCACGGTGCGACCCTTGGGCATGTTGCAGATGATCGACGGCGGGGATCCCGATGAGAAGCTGCTGTGTGTGCCTGCTAAGGATCCCCGCTATGCTTCGGTGACCAAGCTGGAAGACATCGCCCAGCACCGCCTGGATGAGATCGCGGAGTTTTTCGCCACCTACAAGCGCCTGGAAAAGAAAGAAACCCAGATCTTGGGCTGGAAAGGCTTGGCCGAAACCGAGGCGATTATTGCCAGCAGCATCGCAGCTTGCAAACAACCCAAATAGGTATTTTCAAGAGATACGAACAGAAAGAGCTTCCTGGCGATGTTGCAACAGTCGCTCCAGGGTGAGGGGCCCTTCGATGTGTTGCCAAGGCAAGGGATCCGCTGGATCCCAGTGGCTGTGCACGTAGTAATCCAGAGGCGGCAGTTGCCCTTTAAGCTCTTTGAAAGCGCGCCGGTAGCTCCCCAAGGATTCCCCAAAGTCCCGCGCCAACTGCAAGACCTTTCCCACCCGCCGATCCCCTCGCGAGATGAGGGCCTGGATCACGGACCAGCTATAGCTTTCCGGGCGCAACTCCACCCCCAAGGGACGCAGGTGTTTCTGGAAAAACTGCAGTTTTTTCTCGGCTTGGGGATCCACTCCGTACCACTGAAAAGGGGTGTGGGCTTTGGGCACAAAGGTGCTGCACCCCAGCGTTAGGCGCAGGCCGGGAGCCGCTTTTTTGAGCTCTTGGAAAAGATCCACTGTGGCCTCCAAATCCGCCTGGGTTTCCGCCGGGATCCCTACCATGCCGTAGAACTTAATGCCCTTCAGACCTCCAGCCTGGGCGTGGGCTGCTGCTGCCAAGATTTCCGGGTTGCTTAACTTCTTGTTGATGATCTGGCGCAGTTGTTCTGAGCCACTTTCGATGGCCACCGTAATGGACTGGCTGCCCCGGCGGGAGAGTACCTGCGCCAGACGTGGGGTTACGGTAGCGGTGCGCACCGAGGCCAAACTGAGACGCACCTGCTCGAAGCGATCCTGGGCCAAGTGCTCCAGCAACTGCTCAAATTGGGGGTGCTGGGTTACAGAAGCCCCCAGCAACCCAATCCGCTGAGTGACCTGCAGCCCCCGCTCTACTGCCGGGATCAAATGCCCCTCCACATCCGCCACCCGGAAAGGCAGGGTGAGATAGCTGGCCAGGCAAAACCGACACATCTCCGGGCAACTGCGCACCACCTCCACCATGTAGATGCTCTCCCAGGCCGCTTTGGGGGTGACTACTGTGGAAACCGAGAGGGTGTTGCCGCGGAAGGTGTGTTTGCGAATGGAGCTGGGGATCCCGGCCACTTTGGGGAGCACCTTCTCCACCGGGCCGTCGGGCTCCCGGTATTGGGGTTCATACAAGCCGGGCACATAGATCCCTGGCACCTGCGCTAGCGCCTGCAATTTCTCAGCCCGGGATCCCTGGCGCACCTCCCGATAGACCTCGATCATCTTCTCCAGAAGACCTTCCCCATCCCCCAACAAGATCAGGTCAAAAAACTCGGCAAAGGGCTCAGGGTTGGCTGTCAGTACCGGGCCGCCGCCAAAGACCAAGGGGTGGGCTTCTTCCCGCTCCTCAGATCTGGGAGGGATCCCGTGTCGTTCCAGCAGAGCCAGGATATGGACATAATCCAGCTCCCAGGATAGGGAAAAGCCGAACAGCTCCGGCTCCCGGGGCAGGGGCTCAGCCAGATCCGTAAAGAGGCGGGAGACGGCCACATCTCGGCGGCTGGCCAGCAGACTCCAGATGACTTGATAGCCCAGGCTGGTGATCCCCACTGCGTAGGTGTTGGGAAAGGCATAGATTACCCGCACCGCGTCGGGGTCAGGCGTGGCCGGGGCGAAGAGCAACTGCTCCAGGGCAAACTCTGAACTAGCCAAGGGATCCCGCTGTGTTGGATTGAGGTTTGGGTTCCGGCTCGGAAGAGTTTTGATTTGCCTGCCGAACTTTTTTGGCTCCTGCATGCTAACAAAAGCTAGCATCTTTCACCAATGCAGATT
>NZ_JANSHS010000225.1:0-6289 GCF_047461695.1 Synechococcus sp. R6-7 | reverse complement strand
GCTTATTATTGACTAGAGTCATGCTCCCCCCAAGATCAGCAGGGCTAATCCGCCAAACATCCAATTCATCCAAGCTTGAACTTCCATGGGGGAGCTCTCCAGAATACGAGAATCCATTGGGCAGTTTTATCCTACATCTGGAGAAACGGTGCCCAGCAGCTACTGATTGGCTCGGTAAAGCAACCCCAGCCCTACGGCGGCACAGATCAAGTTGGGCAACCAAGCCGCCATTGCTGGCCCCAGCGTCCCAATTTGTCCCAGCGCCTGGGTGATGAACAGCAGCACATAGAAGGCAAAGATAATCAGCACACTGATGCCCAACCCCAAAGAGGAACCGGTGCGCTGCGGGCGCAGCCCCAAAGGCACCCCAATCAGGGTAAACGCCAGACACGCAAAGGGAATGGCATACTTCTGGTTGAGGCTGACCTGCAGACGGCGCACCCGTTGCAGATCTCCAGAACTGGCGATCACCTCGATGTAATGCTTCAGCTCCCGAATGTTCATTTCCTCAGGGCTGCGAATCTCCTGAGCCAGCTCCAGCGGCGCGCGAGGCAGACGCAACTCCTGCCGGCTGAAGGTGGCAATGTTGCTGTAGGTGCCATCCGGAGAAACGATGTAGTTGGTGCCATCCTCAAACACCCAAAGATTCTCTTGGGGATCCCAGCGCCCCCGCTGGGCCAGCAGAATTTGGTTGAGCGCCTCGTTGGAAAAATCCAGGACGATAATGCCGCGCATTTGCTTTCCATCGAAGCTGCGGGCGTAGAACTGACGGGTTAGCCCTTGTCGCCGGGAAAAGGTGCCGTCTGGCTCAGGCATGAGGATCTCGCCAAATTCTTGGTAGAGGATATTCTCCCGCCGGAAGTCCGGATCCCGATTTAAAGCTCGATTCAAAGTCGTGGCCGCTTGGCGATTGCTCACCGGCACCACCAGCTCATTGAACAGAAACGTTAACGTCGTCACCAGCAAGCTGAGGACGAGGGCAGGCACCATGAGGCGGTAAAGGCTCACCCCGCATCCGCGCAGGGCTGTGATTTCGCTATCGGCAGACAAGCGCCCGTAGGCCAGCAACGTCGCCAGCAACATGGACATCGGGAACGTCAGGACAATGATCCCCGGCGCCCGCAACACAAACACCTGTAACGCCGCCGAAAGCGACAGACCCGCTTCCACCACCAGGCGCACCAGCTCAAACAGGGATCCCACCGCCATCACCAAGGTTGTGAAAGCTCCCACCCCAAAGAGAAACGGCAGCAGCATCTCCGAGAGGACATAGCGATCCATCAGGCCCACCGCGCAAACGAGGGAGAGCCTGTGGTCAGGCCGCTCGCGGGAACGGGCAGGAGGGAGAGAATGAAGTTTCACGCAACCCAAGGAAGTAGTAGGCAGGACAGCCGAAGGCTGTTAACGACTCTAGACCGGAACACTGGGCAATGAAAGGCTATCGCCTTCCTTTCTCAACCTAACCCGCCTATGATCGACCCCAAGTAAGCTCAGGCATAGAATTGGGCCGGGTTTGTCTTGGGAAGACTTTCGACATGGTTTCCTCCTCTTCCCCCTCCTGCAATCTTAGAAGTTTGCTGGAGCGGCTCCTGGAGCTGCGGCAGCAGGTTGTAGAGGGATCCCAGAAATACTTGGCCGCTTGGGGCTGCCTTACGAGCCCTCCTGCGGCCATCCACAACCTGGCGCGCTACCTGGCGCTGCGCCAACAGGATCTGCGCAGCTTGCAACTGGAGCTGGCGGCTGCGGGGCTGTCCTCGCTGGGGCGCTGTGAGTCGCGGGTTCTGGAGAGCCTGGATGCGGTGATTGCTATTTTGGCAGCCACCCAGGGTTTGACCCATACGGCACCCAGCTATGAAGAGTTTTACGCCGGGGATACGGCACTAGAGCAGCACGCCGAGGCGCTGTTTGGCCCCCCTTCTCCCCATCGCCGCGCGCGCATCATGGTGACCCTGCCCAGCGAAGCCGCCGAGCAGCCGGAGCTGTTGCTGCAGTTGTTGGAGCGGGGCATGAACGTGGCCCGCATCAACTGCGCCCACGACGAGCCCTCGGTGTGGGAGAAAATGGTGGCCCACTTGCGCCAGGCCGAAGCCCAGACCCAACGGCGTTGCAAGATTTTGCTGGACCTGGCTGGCCCCAAGATCCGCACCGGCCCAGTGGCCATGCCCCCCGGCAAAACCAAGGTGTACCGCGGGGATCGCATCCTGCTCACCGCGAAGGTTCCTGAGGCCAGCGCCGATATCTCCTGCCAGGTGACCTGCAGCCTGCCGGAGGTTTTGGCGCACCTGCAGGTAGGGGCAAGTGTTTGGATCGACGACGGCAAAATCGGCGCCCGCGTGGTAAGGATCGAGCCGGCAGGCGTGGTGCTGGAGGTGGACAAAGTTGCCCCTCAGGGCAAGAAGTTGCGAGCAGAAAAAGGCCTCAATTTTCCTGACAGTCAGCTCCAGATCCGTTCCCTTACCGACAAAGACTGCCAAGACCTGGACTTTGTGGTGCGGCATGCCGACTTGGTGGGCTATTCCTTCGTCCAGCAGCCCGCGGACTTGCAGTTGCTGGTTTCTGAGCTGGAGCGGCGGCAGGCTCGCCCCGATCTGGGCTTGATCCTCAAGATGGAAACGCAGCGGGCGGTGAAAAACCTGCCGGCCTTGATCGCGACCGTTGCCGGCTGCCGGCCCCTGGGGGTGATGATTGCCCGCGGCGATCTGGCCGTGGAGATCGGTTGGCTGCGCTTGGGCGAGATCCAGGAGGAACTGCTGTGGATCTGCGAGGCAGCCCAGGTGCCGGTGGTCTGGGCTACCCAGGTGCTGGATCAGCTCACCAAGGAGGGCTTGCCCTCGCGGCCTGAGCTTTCCGATGCGGTGATGTCTGCCCGCGCCGAATGTGTGATGCTCAACAAGGGCCCCTACCTGCTGGAGGCGGTTGCCCTCCTGGACAAGCTGCTGGCTCGGATGCAGACCCACCAGCACAAGAAAAGCCAACGCCTGCGAGCTCTGTACTCCTGGAGGTGACCTGGAGCTGCCCTAGAGACGGAACTTCTCCCCCAGGTAATACTTGCGCACCAAGGGATCCGCCGCCAGCTCAGCAGAAGTGCCTTTGGCCAGGATTGCCCCGTCGTTGAGGATATAGGCGCGATCGGTGATCTCCAGAGTCTCCCGCACGTTGTGGTCGGTAATCAACACGCCGATGCCCCGTTGCTTGAGCTTGGCCACCACCTCCTGAATATCCGCCACCGCGATGGGATCCACCCCCGCAAAAGGTTCATCCAGAAGCAGAAATTTCGGCCCGTGGATCCCAGCAGCCAAGGCACGGGCGATCTCCGCTCGGCGACGCTCCCCCCCTGATACCTGTAGGCCCAAGCTGTGGGCGACATGGGCGATGCGAAACTCCTCCAGCAGTTGGTTGAGCCGCTGCTGCCAAAGGCGACGGGGCACCCCTGTTTGCTCCATGATCAGCAGCAGGTTGTCTTGAATGCTGAGGCGACGAAAAATACTCGGCTCCTGGGCCAGGTAGCCGATCCCCAATTGGGCACGACGATGCATGGGCAGGTGGGTGATGTCTTGGTCATCCAACCAGACATGGCCGCGGTTGGGCTGGATCAGGCCAGTCATGATGTAGAACGTGGTGGTTTTCCCCGCCCCATTGGGGCCCAGGAGCCCCACGATTTCCCCCTGCTGAATGTTCAGGCTAACGTCGCTCACCACCTCACGGCGGCCATAGCGCTTACAGATGTTTTCTAAGTAGATCTGCATAGGGCGCTGATCAATGCTCACCGATTCTGAAAGGGGCTTCTCGCCCAGACAGGGATCCTGTAGTAAGTGTCTCTCCCGAAGATGCCCCAAATCTTGCCCACAATCCAGAGAGATCTGAGCAGAATTGATCCCCTCAGGCTGACCCTGGAAGTCTTCGATACTATCATCATGACGGCGTACTGTAACTGGTTGCACCACCGCTTCAGGATGGGATCCCTGGCCTTCCCATGCTTCGCTGCCCAGCTTGCTACTGGCTCAACTCCAACTCCGATTATCGCTGTCGTCGCTGTGGGCACTTTTTGCGCCATCGCCCGCTTCCTGTTGCCGAGAAACTCAACCCAAGAAGGCCAACAACCAGCCCTGCCGGCTGGCGGGAAATCCGCTGGGATCGCGTCCTGACTTCCTCGGCAATACTCGGGGTTTTGGTGGGGTTGGGGCAACTGTCTTGGCATTGGGTGCAGCCGCTGCTCAAAGATCCACCCCTTCCCAGTGTTGGCAACGGCCCGGCAGCTTCGGGACGATAGGACTCCAAACGTCATCCCGCCCTGAGAGAGCCTGCTATCAGGTGGGCCAGACAGACCTGCGGAGTGGCCGAAGCCAGAAGATGCCACTATCATGTGACCAGCGCAGAACCATCCCCCTCTGCTGTGTCCCTTCACGTAAACCTTCAAAATTGTGAGGCTTGGTAACCATGAACCTCAATCTCAAAGTTCCCGCCATTTGGGCACTACTGGCCACGGCAGCCTTGGCTTCCTCTGCCGCAGCCACAACCTACAACTCTTGTTTTATGCGCTACCTCATGGCTTCCCGCACCTGTCCCAACTGCCGCCTGGGATCCATTGAGCTGAGCAATCTGGATTTGGCGGAGGCCAATTTCAGCGGTTCCGATCTCATCGAGGCCAATCTGGAGCGCACCATCTTGACGGGCGCCGATCTCAGCCAGTCTTACCTGGTGGGGGCCAATTTGCGGCGGGCTCAATTGGGGGGAGCCAACCTGAGTGGCGCTTACCTGGAGGGGGCAGACTTGCGGGGGGCCAACCTGCGGGGGGCCGATCTCTCTTCTGCATCCCTGTACGGCGCCGACTTGCGGGGGGCCGATCTACGCGACGCCAACCTGGTTGGGGCTGACCTGCGCTTTGCTCGCACCTGGGGCGCACGCCTGCAGGGTGCCGTTCGGGAATAGTGCCAAAGGCCGAAGCCAGCTTCCCCTCTCCCTCTCTGGGAGAGGGACTAATGAATAACGCGTACTAATTGCGTAATGCGGATGGCGAGACTCGAACTCGCAAGGCAAAGCCACACGCCCCTCAAACGTGCGCGTATACCAATTCCGCCACATCCGCTTCCGAGCCTAACCATCATAGCGACAGAGGGGTGGAGTTGTTAAGGGCATTGGCCATTTTGCAGCTATGGCTTGTCCTGCCTCGGCAAAGTTAAGGCAACTCCACCGACGTGGGCTTGGAAGCGTGGGGCAGTCCCCACCCCAACTTCTCTCGCATAACCCGGAAAAATTCCGGTCGGCGCAGGCGCATCAAATCTGTCCAATAGGGGGCACGTACCACCCGAATCTGGTCTTCCGGCATGATGTAGCAGCCGGCATTTCCATCTACCACCAAAACCAGTGGCTGAGGGGTAACGGGGCTAATCCATACCTCCTCCGAATCGGGGAAGACCAAGGCCCGCGACGCCATGGAATGGGGGCAGATGGGAATCAGCTGCAAAACCGGCACCCCCGGTGTGATCACCGGCCCACCCGCCGAGAGGGCATAGGCCGTCGAGCCGGTGGGAGTAGCCAAGATGACTCCGTCGGCAGCCACATCCAGAGGTGAGTGATCCCCGATGGTGATCTCGAAGTGGCACATGCTGGTCAAAGGCTCGCGGTGCAACACCATCTCGTTTAAGCTCAAGACCTCCCAGCGCAATTCTTGCCCTCGGTAGGCTTGCACCAGCAACATGCTGCGGCGATCCAGGGTGTATTCCCCGGCAATGGCGGCACTGGCTGCCTCTTCTAGGTGAGGAAGGTAGGTCTCCGTCAGAAAGCCCAGATGGCCCGTATTCACCGCCAACAAGGGGATCCCTTTGGGGGCCAGTTGCCGTGCTGCTGCCAAGACGGTGCCATCTCCCCCCAACACCACCGCAAACTTCATGGTTTGATCAAATCCAGCCGGGGCCAGGCTATCTACTTTGGTCAGGCAGATGGGGCTGTCGGGCTTGGCATAACCGAGGATACCGCCCCAGTTGGGGGCCACACAGACTTCCCAGCCCTGCTCCTGAAACCAGCGGGCTAGGGTTTCGCTGCTGCGTTTGGCGGCGGGTTTGGCGTCGTTGTAGAGGATCCCGGCTTTGGGCTTGGTCATGGGCAATGGGAAGGCAGAGGTGCCAAAACTCTATCAGTTCTGCAGGCCCCTCTGCTGGCCAGGTGATCCATTCCACAATTTCTGCCAGCAGACTTCGCTGATACATTGACGCTGAACAAGACGGGTAGCTTGCACGGCGAAGCCATACGCTGCTGCCCGGGGCTGCAGCGATTGCATCCTGCTCGTTGC
>NZ_JANSHS010000224.1:0-4880 GCF_047461695.1 Synechococcus sp. R6-7 | reverse complement strand
GTTCAGGAGAGTTCAGCGTAAATGTATCAGCGACGAGTGGGGAACCACTTTCAGCTTGCGGGCCAGAGCCATCCGTCTTGCCTTCAAACGGGGGTTGATCAACGCCCAACTGCTGGATGAGGAGGAAGTGCATTTGGATCACTGGCTCAGCCGCTACCGACTGGATCCGCTGGACTAGAGAGGGGGTGTTCGAGCCGTCATCGCTCTTGGCAAGCACTTGTAGTCAATTCCCTTGCCAGCGACCAAGGAGACTTGGGCTCAATGGCTGGCCACCCCGCCAAAGAACTGGGATCAAAGCTCCCTCGTACCGCTATGGAGAAGCAAGCCGGCAGTGTGGGGGGTCGCTAGCGGAAAATCATCTCGGCAACCGCCTCAAAGCCGGCATCCAACAGCCGATCCAAGACCGACTGGGCCTGGCTGCGACTGTCGTAGAGGCCAGCCTGCAACACCGTTCTCCCGTTGAAAACCGTTTCCACCGCCTCGGGGATGAGCTGCCGCAATCGGTTCAAGTCATCGCTGCTCTTGGGGGTCACCAACACGCGAAATTGGGTTGCCGAGCCCACAGCAGCCACAGGGGGGGCAACTGGAGTTGTAGTGGGAGCAGAGGGAGTGGCCGGGATCCCCGTGGACGGGCGACGGGCCGGCGGAGGCAGGAGGGTGGTGATATCCGTGAGGGGAGCCGACGGTGGCCTGGGAACAGGGTCAGCCGGCTGGGCAGGTGTGGTAGAGCCATCGGGGGTGAAGGGGACAGCCACAAACTGCTCCCCCGGAGGTTGGGGCTGGGGAGTTGCCTGAGGGCTGGAGGGATCTGGCAAGATGCGCCCTCCGGATCCTTGGGGCGGAGAGGGGGGAACCGGGGCAGTAGACTGGGGCACCGTTAAAACCGGCAAGGTGGAGGGGGTCTCAGCCGCTGGCCGGGGATCCCTGGGAGTAGCCGGCTGGGACGGGGCACTGGGCAGAGCCAAAGTGCCAGGAGCAATGGGGCGGGGAGCGCTGTCGGGAAGGGCGGCAACGGTGGTTTGACCGGACAGATCCAGATCCCCTTTGGCTTTGCCCCGCAGTTGGTTGCCGTTGGCATTGATGCGCAGGCCGCGGGTGGCGTTGTGGATGTCGTATTGGCCGTTGCCCTCAAAGATGTTGTTGCCGGGATCCGTGGCCGTGCCCAGATCCGGCTGGGCGTTGGTGATGGCAGTGAGGCCGGTCTCCAAGTTCTGGGCGATGAGATTGTTGCGCAGGATGGGCCTGGAGCTGCCCCCGACAACCACGCCGGTACGGTTCTGCAGAATGCGGTTGTTGCGCACAATAGGCGCCGAGCGCTGGTCGATGGTGATGCCAAAGCCGGTCTCCTGGAACAGGTTATTGACGATGGTGGGCTGGGAGGTGCCCAAAACGGAAATGCCGTTGGCCCCGTTTTTATAGAAGCGGTTGCCCTCCACCCAGGGATTGGAAGCGCCGGCAATGAAGATCCCATCGTGGATGCTGCCCACAAAGCTGTTGTTGAGAATGCGCGGGGAGGCAGATTCCACCCAGAGGGCATAGCCGCGCCGCCCTTGGTTGCGCAGGGTAACTCCTCGCACTTCTGCGCCGGTTTCTGCCAGCAGAGCAACATTTTGTCGGCCTAGGGTCGGGCTCATGTAGGTACCGCCGCCGGTGATGAGATAGCCCTCTCCCAAGGTGGACTCGTCCCCACGCAAGGTGAGGCCGGCTTTCAGACGGATGGGGAAGGTTTCGCCGCTCTCCTCGCTATACACCCCGGGAAAAAGCTGAATGACGCTGCCAGCCTCAGCCCGCTGAATGGCATAAGTAATCGTCTTGAAGGGGTTATTGCGGGATCCATCCCCACGGGTATCGCTGCCGTTGGCCGCATCCACGAAAATGGCCGGGCGATTGTCCGGGAGCGGGGGAGCTTGAGGCAGGGTCTGCTCACCGGTAATGCCGGTGTCCAGGGAAGTTTGCGCCCAGCCGGGATCCAACTTTGCTGTCAGCAGTAAGGTGGTGCCAAGCATCAGAGAGGTTGCCAGCCGCGTCAGCATTGCAGAACGATGGCGCTGCGCCCGCAGGCCGGGCAGGACTGCTGTAGATTGGTGTTCGCCGGATTTCTGCAGACCAATAGGCAGTAAGGACAATAAGGAAGAGATCATGGTGGTTATCCTCACACCAGGCTGGGCTAGAGAAGAAAGGCCGAGGTTATCCTACCAAACTGAGTAGGCGGGATCCTGCCCTATCCGCCAACTCCAAATACGGACTAACGCAGGCTTTTTTTGCAAGTCTAACACTAGCCCTAGAGTAACCTCCCTGCTTGCGCCATGACCTACAAAACCCTTGTCCCCGAACATCTGCCCCAAGAGCCGTCGCTGCTTGAATCCGGGATCCTGCTGTCTCCGGTCTCACCGTGGCAACCCCTGATTCATCTGCTGCTGTTGGGGATCCCGGCCTTCTTGCTGCTCTTGGGAAAGCTGATGGCTCAGCCGGTCTTGGGCTGGGGGGCGGTGCTGGCTTGGCTGGGCCTGGCGGGCTGGTGGGGGCGATCGCTTTGGGCTCAGATCGGACGCCGTCTTTGGCAGTGGCTGACCACTTGGCCTCAATTGGCCTGGGCGGGAGTGGCCCTCAGCTTGGCCCTGATGGGAGGGGTTGCTGGGAGCGGGGTGTTTTCCGCTTTGGGATCCCTGAGTTGGGAGGCGATTGGGGCTTTGGGAGAAGTGTTTGGGGCCACAGGCCAGATCTTGATCGCCATCCTGGCTGCCTACATTGCCTGGCGGCAGTACATCATCTCCCGCGATCTCACCATTCAGCAGAATATCATTACCCAGCAGCAGACCATCGACGCCTACTTTGAAGGCATTTCCAACCTGGTCTTGTCTCCCGATGGGCAGTTGGACGATTGGCCCCTGGAGCGGGCCATTGCTGCCGGGCGCACGGCTGCTTTGTTGAACGGGGTGGATCGCTTCGGCAAAGCCAAGATCCTGCGCTTTCTCTCCACCGCTAACCTGCTCAGCCCTCTGCGGCGAGACGAACACCTGGGCCGACCTATCCTGGATGGCAAGGGGGGCTACCAGCGGGATCGCCTGCACGGGATCCGAGTGGTCAACCTGGGCACGATGCTGGAGGGAGCCGACCTGCATGGCACCCTGTTGCGGGCGGTGGATTTCAGCGAAGCCAGCCTGGAGCGGGCCAACCTGAGCGGCTGCGATCTCAGCCACACCAATCTGTGCGGAGCTAACTTGCGGAATGCCGACCTGCGCGGGGCCGATCTCTACCGCGCTTTGCTGTTTGTGGGATCCCCTCAGACGGCTTCCCCTGCTCAGCCGGGGCAAAAGCCGGATTTTAAGACCGGAGCCTACACCGGAGCTATCGTGGCAGGGGCAGATTTCCGCCAGGCTCGCCGCCTTTCCCCCGAACAGCGGGCCTACCTGGTCACCTGGGGTGCCGAGCTGGATCCCGCGTCCGAACCTCCCCTCAACTCTCCTAGGCCGCGTTCGGATCCTGCCGACAAAACAGAGTCGTTTCCCCCACCTGCCCCAAGCCCTTGAGCGAGAATGCATTGATGAGCCTGGTTCAGGGCTTTTGCTGCCGATTTTTCGGCCATTGCAACCCGTCTCTTCCATGGGGATGAGGGCGATCCCTTTCAATTCTCAAACATGGCACGGTTGCTCACCAAGTTCTGGCTGCTGGAGCGCTATCTATTTGGGCAGATGCTCACCCCAGTGCTGACCGGTGTTGCGGGGGGAACCCTGCTGCTGCTGGTGGGCCGACTGTTTACCCTGGCCGAGCGGCTGGTCGAGGGATCCGTCCCGCCTCTAACGGTGTTGCGTCTTTTGGTTTTGGATCTGCCGGAGATGGTGGTGCTGGGCATGCCCATTGCCGCCTTCTTTGCCACCATGCTCACCTTGGGCAAGCTGAGCGGCAACAGCGAGATCACCGCTATGCGGGCAGCCGGGATCCCGTTTAGCCGGATTTTCCGGCCCCTGCTGCTGGTGGGGTTGGCCATGAGCTTGAGCGCTTTTTTCATTAGCAACGTGTTGCTGCCGGCCAGTAAACAGCAAATCCGCCAGATCGATCAGCAAGCTTTGCTGGCCCAGGCCACCACCCCGGTGCAATACGATGTCTTTTTCAAAACCGAAGACAACCTCTGGTTCTTCATCCGCCAAGTGGATCCCCGGTTGAATACCATGCAAGATGTTACGATTTTGCGGGTGGATCCCTTGCCGGGGGGCAAATACCAGTTGGCGGAAGTGACCTTGGCCGCTCAGGCAGTGTGGAACGGACTGGAGTGGAGCCTCAGCGAAGGAGCGACCCACCTTTACGGCCCCACCGGCCTCAGCATTGCCGAGCAAACGTTTCATCGCAAGCCGTTGCAAGTTTCTCAGGATCTGGCTGCCCTGATGCAGCCGCCGGTTCCCCCCAGCGAGTTGAGCTTGCCGGAGCTGGCGGAGCGGATTTCCCGTTTGGCCCGCTCCAATCTCAATACTCAGGCTCTGCGCACCGAGTTCCACATGCGCTTCTCCCTGCCCTTGGCCAGCTTTTTTGCCGTGCTGATTTCGCTCCCCCTGGGATCCACCACCGCGCGGCGGGTGGGACGCTACGGGGGCGTCGTCTTCGGGATCCTGTTGGTGTTTGGCTACTACGTGGTTCTGAGCGTGTCTCGCAGCTTGGGAGAAGTGGGAGCCCTTCCCCCTTGGGCGGCAGCCTGGAGCTTCAACATCCTCTTCGGCGGCCTCGGCCTGCTGCTTTTGGCCCGCTTCTTGCGCTAGGGATCCACCCTAGAATCCGCCAGTCTCAGTTCTCAAGGATGTCTCGAAGAAGGCAGGGATCAACTTTCCTTTCTCTCTCCTCTCGCCTCGCGTAGCTCAGGTTTCCGTCCCCTTGCGGGGAAAAGGTAG
>NZ_JANSHS010000223.1:0-1983 GCF_047461695.1 Synechococcus sp. R6-7 | reverse complement strand
GGGTTTTGGGGGTTAGAGGCATGCTCCACGGTGCCGCCCCAGCGTTCCGCGCCGCTGCCACAACCACCACCTCCAGGCAAAGGGAGAGAGGAGCAATTGGGAAGTGTCTTAATCTAACTTGAAACGACTGTGACCCCGCTCTACTTCTCGGAGCTGAGCGCTGTCCCCACCTTCTCCATCAAGTCGTCCAGTTCGCTGTAGTCCGGCAGAGTCGTGTCGATGGCCTGCCCCTGACGCAACACCACCCGGTCATGCTGGGGACGGGAAAGCAGCTCATCAAAGCCACGTCCCTTGAACAGCACCAGATCTGCCGGCAAACCCACCCCAATTGGCCCTCGCTCGGTCAAGCCCATGATGCGGGCAGGGGTGGTGGTAATCGCCTGGGGCCAATCCCCATAGGGGGTATCCAGGTGCAAAATGCGGGTGGCCTCCCGGAACACCTCCAAGCCATCGTGATCCCCAAAGCCGTAGAAGGGATCCCGGCAATTATCGCTGGCTATCATCACCGGCACGCCCAAAGCCTTCAGCTCATGCAACAGCGTCACTCCCCGCCAGCGGGGGGTATGGCCGGGGTTACGGGCTTGCAAATATAGGTTACACATGGGCAGGCTGACCACGGCAATTCCCGCCTCTCTGACCAAGGCCATAGTCTTGTGGGCCACCTCCGGCGGTTGCACGGCCAGGCTACAGCAATGGCCACACACCACCTGATGGGGAAAATCGTTGCGCAAGGCCGCCGCTGCTACGTGTCTCAATGTGAGGGATCCCGGATCATCCGTCTCATCCGTATGAAAGTCCAGAGCCAAGCCCCGCTCCTTGGCCAGGGCAAACACCCGATCCAATTGCCGATCCAGTTCCGGCCCCATCGCCGCCACCCCACCCAGGATCCCGCCCACTTCCGCCACCTTGTCCGCCAGCTTTTCCCCTGCAGGGGTGAGAAAGGTATCCAAGCTCAGAAGCGTGACCGCCTGGAGTTCCAGCTTGCCCGCCCACTCTCGGCGCAACTGGACAAACACCTCCCAGTTGGCCCCCATAACTTGAGGGTTCTCACAGGCCAGATGGGTGCGCACTGCCTGGGATCCATGGGCATAGCTGCAGCGCAAACCAAAGCTGAAGCGACGGTAGAGATCCTCCCGAAACTGCTCCGGATCCCCGTCATAGGCTTGCTTCATCTTCACCCAATCTTCCTGGCCGGCCTGCCTCGCCCCGGCAAAGGTACCATCGGGATTGGGGGTGCGCGGCCACACATGTCCCTTGTCCAGGTGGGTATGGATGTCCACAAAACACGGCCACACTTGGCCCCGCCTTAGATCCACGCTGGGGATCCCCTGGGGCGGGATCCCTGTTGCCGCCTGGATTTGGCGGATCTGCCCCCCTTCGATTTCCAGATCCAGCAACACCAGGTTATCGCGGTTGGGAACAGCTCCTGGCACCGCCTCCTTCAGTATCGACAGGGGAACCTGAGCATTCAGCAGCCAGTAGTGGGCAACGCCGGGGATCTGCATGGCGGGCAACGAAAAAAGCAGCTCTCCATCGTAAAGGGATCCCGGCCTATCCAGATGAATCCAGTGCTACAGCGGCTAGGCAAACTGGCCCACCACCTGCATGGCAAAGCTGAGCAAAATGAAGGCCAACCAGGGGGAAAAGTCCAAGCCACCAATGGGGGGAATGATGCCGCGGAACAGGTTGAGATAGGGATCGGTGAGTTGGCTGAGCACCGACAGGATGGGGTTAGACCAGTTCAGTTGCGGGAACCAGCTCAGCAAAATCCGCACGATCAGCAGAGCATTGTAAATGACAATGAACTGGTAAAGGGAGCGGAACAGCAAAGACGCGGCAGTGCCGTAGACCAACCCCAGGGAGAGGCCGTCCACCCAAGCGAGAGGAGACAACAAGTGACTGAGCATCATGGTTGGGAAAAGTAGGGAAACAACTCGATCAACTCAACATCCATTAAGGTAAACTACCCGACCCTGACTGCTT
>NZ_JANSHS010000222.1:0-7383 GCF_047461695.1 Synechococcus sp. R6-7 | reverse complement strand
GACCGGCGATGGCGTCAACGACGCTCCGGCCCTAAAGCAAGCAGATGTGGGGATTGCCATGGGGCGAGGCGGCACCGAAGTGGCCAAAGCTGCTGCCGACATGATCCTGACCGATGACAACTTCGCCTCCATTGAGGCAGCCGTTGAGGAGGGGCGCACGGTTTACAACAACCTGCTCAAAGCCATTGCCTTCATCCTGCCGGTGAACGGGGGGGAATCGATGACGATTCTCCTCAGCGTGCTGCTCAACCGCGAGCTCCCCATTCTGGCCATTCAAGTGCTGTGGCTCAACATGATCAACTCCATCACCATGACGGTGCCTCTTGCCTTTGAGCCGAGCACAGGCCGAGAGATGACTCGCCCACCGCGGGATCCGAACGCCAACTTGCTCTCTCCTAGGCTGCTGCAGCGCATCCTGCTGGTGTCCGTGTTCAACTGGATCTTGATCTTCGGGGTTTTTGAATACATCGAACAAACCACCGGCAACCTTAACCTGGCCCGCACCATGGCCATCCAAGCGTTGGTGATCGGGCGAATTTTCTATTTGCTCAGCCTCAGCCAGGCCATTCCTACCCTGTTGGGCCGTGGACGTGCCAGCCAATTGGAGCGCCATGAGCGCCTCATGGATACAGCAGCCATTGCCATCGGCATTGGGGCGGCCATCCTGCTGCAGATCCTCTTCAGCCAGTGGAGCCTGTTCAACATTATCTTCGACACAGCACCCCTGTCTTGGGAGCAGTGGGGCTTTTGTTTGCTGGTGAGCTTGCCACTCATCGTTGTCTCAGCGGTGGCCAATCGAGTGGATCCTGAATGAATAACTTGCTTTGGGCAACTCGCGCTCACTGCGCTCCCATCTGAAGAAGTGCCGAAGAGGGGATCCCTCAGCCATTACTCAGATGTAGCCGGCCTCTGCCAAGAGATAAAAATGCCTGCTGGCCTAGGTCTGATGGCATCCAGCTTCACACCGCTCTGGCTGTCTTTTCGACCGATTTGCGCAAGGCAATCACCATCTCAGCGGCGGTTTTTTGGAAAGTCGAGCCTGTTTTCTGGCTGTGATCAGAGTTTGGGGCAGCCGACGAGTGGGGATGAGGCTGTAGAAAGCGGTGAGTCGGATCTACACCGCGGTACTACCCCCAAGGCGATCTTTTGTCAGCTCCATCCACAAAAGCCCCAGCACTCTTCAGGGCTTGAGTTCTTTTTGCCCCCATCACCTTTTGGCAAGGGCAGGAACACCTCTTGAGGGAGACGAGGTTTTTCCTTCGGAGCTGCTGGCTCAAGGAACAAGAGAAAAACCTGTCTTCAAAAAAGTCTCAGACTTTCGGTTGCAGGAGTACATCACAAGGGTATGATCTTAAGAGAAGGATGTAGGACATTAAAAAATGTCAGATATACCACCACAACCTTTAACCGGGAAGGCTCTGCTCCAGAAGGTCGAAGCTTTGGGGCATCTTCCGCGCCGAGAAACGGCAAAGCGATGTGGCTATGTAACCATGACCAAGACCAACAAGCCTCGCGTCAACTTGAATGAGTTCTATGACGCGGTGCTGGCGGCAAAAGGTCTGAGTCTCAGCCCAAGTTCCAGCCGGGACAAGCGCGGTCGTGAGCCAACCTTTCGGGTCAGCGTCCACAAAAATGGGCAGTTGATCATTGGGTCGGCCTACACCGAAAAAATGAATCTCAAGCCTGGGGATGAGTTTGAGATTCAGCTGGGTTACAAGCACATTCACCTCAAGCAAGTGCTAAACGGCCAGGGGGTGGAGGAGTCAACCCCAAGCAAAGAAGCTTCCCCCAAAGCGACTCGCGGTCGCCGAAAAAAAACTGCTGGGGCTTGAACCTCTCCTGGGGTTGAGGAGAAGGGATCCAGTTGACGAACTGTCACTGCGCAGCTTTCTTCCCGCTTTGCCCTCTTTAAGATGGGATCCAAAGCCTAGGTTCACCCTCTTTCTGACCCTAGATAAGGATCCCTATGCAACAGAAGGTTCAGCCACCCCTCAAGTTTTTGCCGCCGCGATTGACGCCTTGGGTCGTTCATTTCGCTCAAGCAGGCTTGCCCCTTTGGTTGCGATGGACCAAAGGGATCCCTCGCGTTGAAGTAGAGGGGGGAGAGCGTTTGGCTCAGCTTTATCAGCAGTTTGAGGCGGGCAAGATTCGCCTGTTGGTGGCGTTTCGACACCCGACCCTGGATGATCCCCCCTGCTTGATGTACTTGTTTGCCCATCTTCTGCCGCAGGTGGCCCAACGCCAGGGGATCCGCTTTCGGGGCCGACCCCACGTTTTGTTTGTTTATGACCGCGGCCTACCTCTATGGCTGGGATCCGTTGCCCGTTGGGGCTTGCCGCGCTTGGGCGGGATCCCGATTTTGCGAGGCCGTCTGGATCGGGCAGGGCTAAAAAGTTCTCGTGAGCAGTTTGTATCGGGCCGATATCCGCTGGCGGTAGCTCCAGAAGGGACGATCAACGGCATGAGCAGTCTTCTCAACCCGTTGGAGCCGGGGGTAGCCCAGATGAGCTTTTGGGCGGTGGAGGATCTGCACAAGGCGGGACGGCCAGAGCAGGTGCTGATCCTGCCGGTGGGCCTTCGCTATTCTTACCTGAGGGATCCCAGTGCCGCTCTGAATAGATTGCTCAGCCGCATGGAGGCCGATTGCAAGCTGCCGCCCAGGCGCTCGGCTCACGCCGGTCAAGCCTTTTTGCTGGCCCGTATCCTTCGCTTGGGAGAACACCTGCTGCAAGTCGTGCAGACCTTCTATGAGCGCTTTTATGCCCCTGCCCTTCCTGCTGCAGATAGAGCCCAGGTTAAAGAGGGGGACCTGTTGGCGCGTCTTCAAAGCTTATCGGATCTGGCCCTGCGCGTGGCCGAGCAACATTTCGGCCTAGAGCCTCAAGGAGACTTCATCGAGCGGCGGCACCGCATCGAACAGGCGGGCTGGGCCTGGATCTACCGCGAAGATATTGCCGATATTGCTGCTCTCTCGGCTTTGGAAAGGGGGCTGGCCAATCGAGTGGCTGCTGAGGCCAGTTTTCACCTCTGGCACATGCGCTTGGCGGAAACCTTGATGGTGTTTGCGGTGCGCCCCATGCCCGAGCAGCCCAGTCTAAGTCTAGACGAGTTGGCGGAAACCGCCCTGCGCCTCTGGAGTCTGCTGGCTTGGATCAAAGGAGAAAATCCCGTCGGAACTGCTCCCCCCCGCTTGGGCCCCCGCCTGGCGCGTTTCAGCATTGGGGATCCCCTCTCGGTTTCCGAACGCTGGCCCGCCTACCAGGCCAACCGCCGACAAGCCGTACAAGCCCTCACCCAAGATTTACAAGCAGAAATGGAGCGGCTTATCAAAGGGATCCCGTGCTCCCCTGCGGTCCTCCCTGCTGTCTGACATGCCTAGTCGGCTCAGGGGCAAAAAGTGTAACAATTCCTGAGACATCTTGTGAGATATTTCGTGAAAGTAAGACGAACTTTTGCATTATCTGACAAGCAGGTGAAGGAAAGGGGAAGTTTCTGGCTCTTGGGGTAGAAAGGGGGCAGAAAGGAAGTGAGGCTCGTTGGCTTGGTCTATGTCTGATGAGCTGCTCCGCGCCATTCGCAGACGCGACCTGGAGGCCGCCACTTCAGCCGTGCAGCATTTGCGTTCTCGCCATTTAAGTGAAGCTGTGATCACCTCGATGGTGATGGTGGCCGTGGAGCGGTTGGCATGGGATGAAGGCGACCGGGCCGCCGCCAGTTGGTTACTGCGTCGCTGCTCCAGACGACGGCGCTGAAGGGATCCCCCCTGGCCCAGAGGTCATTGCGATACTTCCCCTTTCCCTGGATCCGAGGGGCTTCCCGTGTCAACCTGCCCACAAAGCCCTATCCGCAGAGGGATTAGCTTTCTTCCTTGCCCTTGTTCGGATCGTCGGGATGCTGTCGGTCTTCATCAAGGAACATAAGCCTCTGGCGAACAGCCAATCGGTACTCGGAGGTGCGCCGAGAGAGAGAAGTCCACGCTCCTGCGCTGCCCAATTTAGACTTCTGATATAGCAAGGACGCGCTGGGAGCGAAGCCAACGGTTTGGGCATCCCCAATGGCAGCCAGATCGGCGCTTAAGAAGACAAACTGCCAGCTCTCCTTCTCGGTTTTTTCCTTGATCATCTTCTCAATTTGCTCTTTGCGGAACTCGCGACTGGCATTCTCTTGCCCATCGGTTACCACAACCATCACAACCTTGGCCGGGCGATCTGCCTCGCTGAGTTCGCTGAGGCTCTTTTCTAGGTCGATGATGCCGCGCCCCATGGCATCCAGCAAGGGAGTAGAAGCTCGCGGCACGTAGGTCTCGCGGGTCAGCTCAGGGACCTCGGCAATTGGCTTGAAGCGGTGAATGACTTCATAGGGATCCTGGGAGTCGAACTGAACCAAGGTAAGGGTGGCACTTCCTCTACGGCATTCTCTTTGCCTATGACTCGGATCAAATCGAAGCGGCTGCCGAGCCCACCCTTGCCGAGATAGCCAAGCTGATGCGCGAGCGCACCAACCTCAGCATCCTCGTGGTCGGTCATACCGATGCGACCGGCAGCTTCGACTATAATCTGGGTCTCTCGCGACGCCGGGCCGAGGCGGTTGTCAACCGGTTGGTTCAGCTGGGTATCGAGCAACGTCGACTCTATCCGGTTGGTGTGGGGTTCTCTGCTCCTGTGGCCAGCAACACCACTGAGGAAGGCCGGGCGAAGAATCGCCGCGTGGAGTTGGTGGATCTGGCGGGTGGCAGAATCCCCTAGGGGAGAGTTTCTGAGTTTTGGCTCAGGGCAAGCATCGCCGAAACTCTGGACACTGCGGCTGCGGCGAACTAGTTTAGAGGCAACTCTTTACTTCTAGGCTATTTCAAGGGGTGGGATCCATGCTTAGGCCCAGTCTTCTGTTCTCCGGCTCGGCTTTGTTGGGTTTGCTGTCCTTGCCGTTTTTGATCGGCGAAGGTGGCTGGTTGACCTCATCTCGTAAGAGCCAGAGTCCTGTCACTGAGGTTTCTCTACAAGCTTGGGAGCACTCCCTGCCCTCATCCCAGGCCTTGTTTGAAGATGAAGCAGGTTCTGGATCTTGGCTCATGCGGCAAGCCCAGCTGCAAGAACGGGTACAACAGCTTGAGCAGCGCTCTCTCGCTCACCAGCAGCAGGTCTATCAATGGCTTGCGCAACAGGCAGATCCCCAGCCCGCCGGGGGTGTTGGCCGTTCCAACCCAAGCCCTGCCCTGTCGGCACGGCCTCGGCGTCAGGATCCTACCCTTTCTCCATTCTCTGCTCAGGCGGATGTTCCCAATGAGCTGGCGCTGCTAACCCAATTCATCCAGCAGGAGCCGGGAAATGCGCAACTTTATCTGCAACGGGCGCAATACTTCTGGCGTCAGTCTCAGGAGGATCCTGCTGCTTTACCGCAGCCGGAGCATGCTTCTGCCATTGCTTACCTGATGCGCTCCGCTCTGCGGGATCTGGATATTGCCATTGCTTTGGATCCCTACCTGGCTGAAGCCTATTTGCTCAAGGCCAAAATCCAACACGAGCGTTTGCAAGAACCTGAGCAGGCTCTGGCAACCTTGTCTCCTCTGGATCGGATTGCCTATCACAACCCGCAACTGCACTTGATCCGCTCTCGCATCTGGGCCGAACAAGGCCATCTGGAATCGGCGTTTGATGTGTCGCATCTGGCGATTGAGCTGGCCAAGCAAAATCAAGATGCTGCCGATCTTTTCGAGGCCTATGTCCATCGCGGCCTGATGTGGGCCAGCATCTGCGACTTCAGTTTGGCCGTTCAAGATTTCAGCCGGGCTATCGAGGTGCAGCCCCAGCGGGCTGAAGGTTACTACCACCGCGGTATGGCGCGCGCTTACCAGGGAGAGGATAGGGCTGGTGCCGCTTCCGATTTGGGTAGCGCTTTGATGTTGTGGCAGGTTTCGGGCGGGGGATCCCCGGGGCTGCTGGAATATGTAGAAGCGGTGCGGAGGGAACTGTTGCGGTAGCTGCAATTCTGGCTGGGTTTTTGCTGCGGATCTTTGGTCTGGCCGACTGGGCAGGGAAGTTCTGGGTCTAGGGTCTTTGCCCAAGAGCGTTTGGCAAGTCCAGCTAGGGCAAGCCAGGATGGTAGAGCTGTCTGTTACCTAGCCCCCTGAAGAGAACCCAGCCAGATGATGAGCCGAAGACAATTGACCATCTCCGTATCCTCTGTAGCCCTGGTGGTGGCCACAGGGATGCTGTTGTTGCTGCTGTGGCAACTGCGCAGCTTGGTGCTGACCGTGATGATCGCGGTGGTGGTGGCGGCGGCGCTGGCTCCCCTGGTGGATCTGGCCGAGCGATTACGCATCCCCCGCTGGCTGGGGGTTGTGCTGGTGTATTTGAGCTTAATTGCCGGGATTGCCGGCTTGGCTCTGCTCATTGGCCCAACGGTGGTAACTCAGACCCAGCGGTTGCTAGCGAGGTTGCCCTTCTATCTGGAGCGACTACAACTGCTGGTGGACACCTGGATTGCTGATCTGGCGGGGGTGGATCCGGCGGCGCTGGACTACTTAAACCAGTTGCTCGATCCTCAGTCGTTGATGAGCTGGGCAGTTCGCTCGGGACAACGGGTGCTGGTGCAGTCTTTCGACTTCACCCGCGGTTTGCTGGGTGGTCTGCTAACCACGGTGCTGACCCTCTTCATTTCCGGCTACATGCTGGTGAGCGGCTCTGACTTGGTGCGGGGCTTGGTGGAGTTGTTTCCTTATCCCTGGAATGACCGGCTGGCTCAGCAGGTACACCCGATGGCCCAGCGCATGGGGGGCTACATTCAGGGGCGGGTGCTGGTCTCTGCCATTTTGGGCGTGATGATCACCGTCTCGCTTCGCTTTCTGGGCCTGTCGGAGTTTGCTCTGGCGCTGGGGGTGATCGCCGGGTTTACCAACTTGATTCCCTTTATCGGGCCAGTACTGGGATCCCTGCCCGCCTTGGTGGTGGCAATCGTTCAGGGGGGCTGGACTTTTT
Source organism: Synechococcus sp. R6-7 (assembly GCF_047461695.1). Lineage (NCBI taxonomy): Bacteria > Bacillati > Cyanobacteriota > Cyanophyceae > Synechococcales > Synechococcaceae > Synechococcus > Synechococcus sp. R6-7. The sequence continues at coordinate 409 of NZ_JANSHS010000222.1, read as the reverse complement.
TGTGGGTGCTGATCCTATACGTTGCCGTTCAAAACCTGGAAACCTATGTGTTGGATCCTCTGTTGGTGGGATCCTCGGTGCGGGTGAAGCCCTTGTATCAGTTGCTGGCGGTGCTGGGGGGCACCCAGTTGTTGGGTATTGTTGGGGCGGTGATCGCCCCCCCGTGGGTGGCGGGTATGGCGGTGCTGCTGGAGAACCTCTATCTGAAGCCCAAGCAGGAGGCAGAGGTTCGAGCCAGGCTGTATGCTCGGGCCACCGAGGCTGCTGGTTCTTTGGCTTTGCCGGGGATGGATCCTGCCGACGCGAGCAGCCCAGAGCCATCTTTTTCCTCTCGTCCGAATGGCTCTTCAAACGAGCCGGAAGGGTTGCCACAGAAAGAAAGTCTGATACATTTACGCTGAACACTGCT
>NZ_JANSHS010000221.1:0-5214 GCF_047461695.1 Synechococcus sp. R6-7 | reverse complement strand
GGGGGGATCCCTGTGGTCAAGATAATACCGGACGGTTTGGGTCAGGTCGATCTCCAAGATGCTGGTGATCATCCTGTGCATGAGCTCCAGATGGATCCGGTCGTCCTAGGTAAGCAGAGCATACCTGCCATGGAGGCTGTTGTTGAGAGCGGCCAAGGCTGTTTGGGTGGCAGTAGCCATTCAAAGGGAGGCTTGAGGCAGGCATCCCACAGCAAGCGGAGTCGGGCCTCGGTGATGTGGAGAGGAGAATATGTTTTTGAAGGGATCCCTTTCAGCTCTCTCCCTCTGTTTTTTTTCGCGAGCGAGTTGAGGTCGCTTTCTTCGCGCCAGCGGATGCCGCAGATCTCTTGGATGATTTCTTCAGAGTAGGGGGCAACGCTGTAGGAGTTACGAAAAATACTTCCGATAGGGCATCCAGTTTTTTGCCTCGCGTGATTTTGCACCCAAGCTTGGTTATGGGGGTTAAGTCCTGCCACCAACTTCTATCCGCCTCTGCAATCCGGGCAGCTGCAATGGTTACATCGACTCCCTTGAGGGGACTGCTGGGTCGCTCGGCTAGGTATCTTAGCGCAGCCAAGATAGTCTCTCTCGATGTATTGGTCAAATTTACCTTCGGAACAATTTCTTTGGCGAGAATCTGGGCCTGCTTAACCTGCTCTGGATCAGGATCGACAACGATACACCATAGCCTTTCCAGTCCCGCTTCTTGAGCAACTGCATAGACAAAATGGTTACCAATGGCCTTGTACTGATAGTCGCCAGCCTCGACCACCAGCAGAGGAACCCAGTTGTGTCCTCCTGTCGCCCTTAGCTGATCTGCGGCTGCGGCAACAAGGAAGGAGGGAGCAGAAAACCCATCGGCGGGCGTAATACTCTCAAGGGGTAAGTTAACCAACCTACCTAGATCTGAAAACTCACTCATCGATAAAGTACTCACGGGCAAGACTCTGGTAGTATTCTAAAACTCTCCTGTCCCTAAAGACGGCAGGAATTCGAGCAAAGCTTGCAGAGGATATCACTGCATAGTCAGGTATCCTAAAAATGCTTTTGTTTTCATTACCTCTCTTAAAATGCGGCCAGAAATATGGACGTAGATCTACACTTTTCTCCTGGTTGATAAGCTTATCTATCTCTTCGTTAGCTAGTTTAATAGTGTATTCACTTCCCGAAGAAACGCCGTTGAAAAAGATAGGCAAAGTCCTGGGGCCGCCATCCTGTCGTGACTTAGCAGTTTCTGGAACAAAGCTGGTGATTACTCTAGCAGCATTATTCAGGGAAGACAGATCGTCGGGGCGGGTAGGTATCAAAATAACATCGGCAGCAAAAACACCACTTTGGCTGAAGTAAAGCCATTGAGTTGGGCAGTCGATTAGGATGTAATCATACTCATTGCGAAGAGGGGCAATCAGATCTCGAAGGCGTCGGGTTCCCTTTTGGATATATGCTAGCGACTGGCTGTCGGTCAACGTCTCCAGCTCAGGGTCTCTTGGGATAATGTCGAAGATGGGAAGGGTAGTCTGCTTGCCTTTGAGTCTATATGTTTGGACAATGGCATGGATGTCTATTTTGGGATCCTTTAAACATTGCGTCAGTGTAATTTTTCCAGGAGTGGCTCCCAAACTTCTTGTCAGATCACCCTGAGAATCAAAGTCAACAACTAAGACCTTTTTTCTCTTGGTTGCTAGTGTTGTGGTTGCTAGTGTTGCCGCAAGGTTAATGATCGTCGTTGTTTTGCCTACGCCCCCTTTATTGTTATACACGCATACAGTCAGAGCGCGCTCATAGTTTTCTATCTTGTCTCGCAAGTTACGCACTATGCTCTCAATGTTATCTGAGCTAATATCAAGGTTTGCTGTAGCGGGGTGAACGACTTTTCCGTGCTTCCTCCAAAGCTGGATGTTATTTGCATTGGTGATAATTCCCCATTTTGCAGATTTGCAGTTCTTGGCAAGCAAGTAACTTTCTATCTGACAAACTGCATCTCTATAGCAAGATCCTTCTCTGAGATTAACTGCTCTAGATTTTGCCTCCAAAAGCAAGTAGGGATTCTTCGGGGATCTCAAGAAAATATCTTCAGGATCTCCGTTCTTTCTTGCTGCGAGATCGACCTGGCCGCAACCTGTCTCGAATTCATATCTAATTTCCGAGTCGTCAAAGCCAAGCGCCTGCAGGAGAGGAAAAGCAAAGTGTTGGACAATAACTTGCTCTACCCTCTCGGTGGGAGATATCCTCTCAAGCTTCTCTCGGAGAGAGCTAGCCTCAGTCATAGGAAAAAATAGGAAAAAATAAGGTGGACAATGCTAACCAAGCTAAAAGCTCGCCCTCAGCATAGCAGTTGCTTGGCTCGTTCTGCTAGTGCTTGGGCTGTCAGGCCGTTGTAGTCCATCAATTCGGCGGGGGTGGCGGTGGTTTCCCCGCGTTTCCAGGCAAAAATGTCGCGCGGGCCAGTGTAGCGCAGTGTCAGAGGCTCCAACATCAGGCTGGCCCCGCCTGTTACGCCGATGAGGGCCTCGCCGGCAAACCAAGCGGCAAACTCCTGGTCGGACATGAATTCCCCATCTGGCTGGGCACAGGTGGACCAGGCCACGTCGCCGGGGCGATACAGACGGCGGGGGTTAATCACCGAGACGATTTTGCAGCCGATCCCTTGGGCTTGGAGCTGCTCAGCCGCCTCGAACACGGGCAGGAGAATCATATCCCCCACCACGGCAAAGACCACGGTGCGGGATCCAGGAAGTTCCTGAAGGACGGTGCAGCCCTGCTCTACTGCTTGGCGGGCTTGTTCGAGGGTGGTGCGGATGGGCAGGGGGGTTTTGCTGGCGATGATAGGGATCCCTTTGTTGCAGGTGGATAGGGCCCATTCGTAGGCAGCTTGGGCACAGTTGGCATCCGGCGGGAAGAGGGGAAAGATGTTGCCGTTGCGCATCATGGCTGCCAGGTAGGCCTCAATTTCCGGGCGTTGGTGGGTCCAGCCGTTACGCCCCTGTTCCAGAGCGCCGGCAGTGAAGAGGGCAATGGCCGAGGGGGTGGGCCGGCGTAGCTCTGCCATGGCTTGGGTTACTGTCTGCCAGATGGGTAGGCCGTTGACGGCAAAGGACTCGTAGGAGCACCACAGGGAGCGCCCGCCGAAGAGGGCTAGGCCCGCCGTTAGCCCCGCGCAGGCATCTTCGCTCAGGGGTTCGTAGACCTGGCCTTGGGGCTGTTGGTTGTATAAGGGATCCACCGTGGGGTGAATCACCTTGAGACCTTGGTTCACATTGGCAATGCCGGAAGCTTCGTTGCCGTCGGCATTGGCCACCAAAAAGTCGGGATCCTTCTGCCCCACCTGCACCACCAGGGATCCGATGGCCGTGGTAGAAACCTGCTTGTCCCCCAGGGGAAACTCCGTCAGGTTCAGGGATCCCAGAGGTGGAAGGGGCCGAACGAACTCTGTAACCGCCACCTTGGCGGCTGGCCCCCCGGCTGCCCGTTGGCAGTTTTGTCGCACCAGGGCCCAAGCTGCCGGATGTAAGGCCCGCGCCCGCAGAGCCGCCACAATGTCCGGGTGATCCAGAGTGTGGTGGCCGTAGAGGTTGTGGGACTTGGATCCCTTGGCATGTACCCCAGCCCCCTTCAGTTGCTTGAGGATGAAAACCGTTAATTGTCCGCTCAGGGCTGATTGGATGGCTCGCTCCATTTCGATCAGCACCCTTTGGGCAAAGGCAAGGCGGGCTTCTAGGGAAAACTGAGTGCTGTCGACGTAAGGGCCAGGCTGTTGGGCATCGTCAAAGTCCTTGGCATCCACCAACACCACTTCCTCAAAGCCGTTGCCCCGCCAATACTCGGCCATCTGGGCGTTGCTGGCGGTGGAGATCATGCTGTGGTGCTCTTGGCTGTAGCCGTTCCAGACCAGCACCGGCAGGAAGTTGGTGCGCTGCGGGAAAGCCGTGTGGAAGTGAATCATGGAGCTCATCACATAGGGCTCTCCCAGGCCGCCATCCCCAATCGTGACCGGGAAGAGGCGATCTGGATAGAGCAGGGCTCCTGCCATGGCAAAGTGTTGTCCTTGCCCCAGCGGCCCAGCCGGTGCCAGCAGCCCGGGAATGTAGCCAGAGAGGTGACCCAACAGCCCTTCCCGCTCTCGAAAACGGGCCCGTAGGTCGGAGACGGTGTGGATGCCCATCTCGGCCAGGGATCCATCCAAGAACATGGCCGCGTAAAAGCCCGGCGCGTGGTGCCCAACTTCGGTGGGGATGTTCTTCTGGCCCAGGTACACCAGAGCGGCATAGGCTTCTGCTTGGCTGGCAAATCCCCCTGGGTGGCCTGAGGCTTTGCTGGCGGTCATTTGCAGGGTGAGGTAGCGCAAGGCATCGGCATAGAGCAAGGTTTGGTAGGCGGCCATGCGACTGCCGGGATCCCTCAGTTTCCCGGTGCCGGCATCCACTGCGGGCGCCTGACCCAGGCGGTCGAATTCTGGCCAGGGATCCCCGAAGTACTGGATCCCTTCGCAAAAGGCGGGGACTTGGGCAGTTGCCTCCTGAGCCAGTGTCATCGGTTCAGCCTCACGCTTGTTGGGTTATTCACACTCACTGTAAACCCGATAACGCTTTTTGGATGTTCTGAGCAGAACTCGTCCAGCCGACGATGCCCCCTTGCGCCCGGATCATCTCCAGGGTGGCTTGCTTGAACTCTGGGAAGTAGCTGGCGGTGCAATCTTCCACCAGCAGGCACTCATAGCCGCGGTCATTGGCCTCGCGCATTGTGGTTTGCACGCAGACTTCTGTGGTTACTCCGGTGAACAGCAGGTGGGTGATGCCGCGCTTTTGCAAGATTGCTTGCAGCTCGGTGGCGTAGAAAGCCCCCTTGCCGGGTTTGGGAATGACGATCTCTCCCGCAAGCGGAGCAAGCTCAGGGATGATGGCGTTGCCCGGCTCTCCCCGAATCAAAATCCGCTCCATAGGGCCTTCGTCCCCAATGGTCAGGGATCCCTTGCCGCGTTTGCGCTTGCTGGGCGGGCAATCGGAGAGATCTGGCTGGTGACCCTCCAGGGTGTGGATGATGGTTAGGCCCTTCTGACGACAGAAGTCCAGCAGTTCCTCCAGGGTGGGCACAATGGATCCCAGTTGGGTGACATCGTTGCCCAACATTTCCCCAAAGCCGCCCGGCTCCAGGAAATCTCGCTGCATATCGATGATCACCAGGGCCAAGTAAACTACCCGGCTCCGACCGCTAAGC